>NZ_JALN02000003.1 GCF_000559085.1 Mycolicibacterium aromaticivorans JS19b1 = JCM 16368
CCCACCCGCCTGGCCATTGTGCGCAGACTGGCCGCTGGCCCGCGCGCGTCGTCGAGCTGGTGCAAGCGGTGGGGTTGGCTCAGTCCACCGTCTCCAAACACCTTGCCTGCCTGCGGGAGTGCGGTCTGGTGGACTCCGCGCCGGTCGGCGGGCCTCGCTGTTTCGGCTCACGCAGCCCGCACTGATCGACGTACTGGCCTCGGCCCAGATCGTGCTGGACGCCACGGGCGAGGCCGTGGCCGTCTGCCCGACCTACGGCATCGACGGCTGCGCCAACGAAACGCCATGACCAACATCAGCGGCGCACCCACGGACGCTGAAATCACGCGGCTCACCCGCAAGGCCCTACGCCTAGCGCGATTCACCATCGCCTACAATGTCGCCGAAGGCGTCATCGCTGTAACAGCCGGACTGGTCGCTGGACTCATATCGGTCATCGGATTCGGATTCGACTCGGCCATCGAGTCCCTCACCGCGATCTTGGTCGCCCTGCGCCTGTCCGCCCGCCTGCGCCACGGGGTCGCTGATGAACGTAAAGAACGTCAAACCCTGCGGCTCGTCGCCATCTCGTTCTTCATCCTCGCCGCCTACGTCACCATGGAAGGCATCCGCAACATCACGACCGGCGAGAGGCCACACAGCTCCCCACTGGCGCTTATCCTGCTTGTGGCATCGCTCATCGTGATGCCCGTCTTGGCGGCAGCGAAAAAGCGCATCGGGCTAGCCCTGCACGACAACCTCGTCCTGGCTGACGCCGCCCAGACCAAAATCTGCGTACTGCTCAGCATTTCCACCCTGCTCGGCGTGGGCCTATTCGAACTCACCGGAGCCGCGTGGCTCGATCCGGCAGCTGGGTTCGTCATCGCTGCCTTCGCCATCCACGAAGGCCGCGAAGCGTGGCACGGCGAACTGGTCTGCGACGACGACTAACCCTGTCACATCGACAACTACCGCAGTGCGCCACTATCGACGATTCACCGCCAGCACAAACGCGAGAGGCGCAGCCAGTGGACTGGACGCTAACTGGAAAGGCTGCGTCGATATTCGCCGTCACCAACATCGACGGGACTGTGGATCTAACGGTGTTTCCGGCACTGACACGCTGAGTGATGCTCGGCGAGAAAGGTGCCGTGATGACGACACTGGACGATGTGGCGAAGAAGAAGGCGGCTGAGCAGTCCGAAGGCCAGAAGGCTGCGGTCGAACTGGTCCGATTGGCCCAGGAGCAGGGCTTGTCGCTGACCGGGCCCGACGGGCTGCTCAAGCAGTTGACCAAGACGGTCCTCGAGACCGCGCTCAATGAGGAGATGACCGAGCACCTCGGCTATGAGAAACACGACCCGCCCGAGACGGGGTCGGGCAACATCCGCAACGGCACCCGCACCAAGACGGTGCTGACCGACACCACCGGCCCGGTCGAACTTGACGTGCCGCGCGATCGGGCATCGACCTTCGAGCCTCAGATCGTCAAGAAACGCCAACGTCGCCTGAACGGCGTGGACGAGGTCGTGCTGTCGCTGTACGCGAAGGGCTTGACCACCGGTGAGATCTCGGCGCACTTCGCCGAGATCTACGGGGCGTCGGTATCCAAAGAGACGATCAGCCGCATCACCGACAAGGTGCTTGAGGAGATGAACGACTGGTCGGTGCGACCGCTGGATGAAACCTACGCCGCGATCTTCATCGACGCGATCGTGGTCAAGGTCCGCGACGGCCAAGTCGCCAACCGGCCGTTCTACGCTGCCATCGGGGTCACCCTGGCCGGGGACGCGACATCCTCGGCTTGTGGGCCGGCACGCGCGGGGAGGGCCGCCAAGTTCTGGATGAGCGTGCTCACCGACCTACGCAACCGCGGCATCAAGGACACCTTCTTCGTCGTCTGCGACGGCTCAAGGACTGCCGAGGTGGTGGGCAATGTGTGCCGCAGGCGATCGTGCAGACGTGCATCATTCATCTGCTGCGCAACACTTTTCGGCTCACGTCCCGCAAGTACTGGGACGAGATCAAGGGCGACGTCAAGCCGATCTACACTGCGGTCAACGCGACCGCGGCTCGGGCGGCGTTCGACGAGCTGGCCGAGAAATGGGGCAGCGCTACCCGGCAGTGATCCGGCTCTGGGACAACGCCTGGGCGGAGTTCATTCCGTTCCTGGACTACGACGTGGAGATCCGGCGAGTGATCTGCTCGACGAACGCGATCGAGTCGCTCAACGCCCGCTACCGCCGCGCGATCAAGGCCCGCGGACACTTCCCCTCCGAGCAGGCGGCGCTCAAGTGCCTGTATCTGGTGACCCGATCACTGGACCCGACCGGTGTCGGCAGGGCACGATGGACGATGCGGTGGAAACCTGCCCTCAATGCGTTCGCGATCACCTTCGCCGACCGATTCCCGGCAGCCGAAACCTACTGATGAAAAACGCCGGAAACACCGTTAGCGAGATAGACCCACATCGACGACATAGTCGTGTTGGCGGTGTTCTTTGGCCAAGCAGGGCCGTCACGCGCAGCGGCAATTCGAGTCGTGTTGGGACAGTACGTCGGCTTCGCTGCGATCCTCGCCGTTTCCGTGGCCGGCGCACTAGGGGCTGAGCTTCTGCCAAGAGCAGCGATTCCGTATCTCGGGCTGCTTCCATTGCTGCTGGGGGTCCGTGCCGCATGGAAACTATGGCGTGAGCACGGCGAAGAGGACAACCCAAGGGACGCTTCGCCGACCGACAAGGCTGGCGTCATGCAAATCGCCACCGTCACCTTCGCCAACGGCGGCGACAACATAGGCGTCTACGTGCCAGTGTTCTCGGTGACAAGTTTCAGCGGCATGACTGGTTACGTCAGTGTCTTCTTGATTGGAGTGGCGTTCTGGTGCCTGGCCGGCTGGTACTTCGCTAGACACCCCGCTGTCGCACGGATACTCACCCGCTGGGGCCATTTCATTCTGCCGGTCGTGCTCATCGGCATAGGCCTGGTGATTCTCATCGAAGGAGGCGCATTCGGTCTGTGAGGGGGTGGAGGGTGGCCCCTCTGCGCAGCCATGTCACGCCTCGTACGGCCAGCGTCTTCTCTCTCTCCGGCGCGTGTGCGTCCGCAATCCGTCCGCAGTAGCTTCTGTGACGCTCTCAATTCGTCAACGTCGCCAACCCGTTGAACTGCTATTTCTAACGTTCCCAACGCGCCCGACGGTGACAAACCTCCAAGTCGTCTCGTTCGCATCGAGAAGGTCATAGTCCGGTCCGGAATGGTGGCGGCGGCTGGTCTGGCCTTTGCCTTCCGGACACCACCGCCGCCGACGACGAGAAGAAGATGTCCGGTCTCAGTCATGTTGTCATCCGCCATCAGGGATAGTGTCAAGTCGACTGAGACAATCGCGGTCCTGTCGGTCTCAATGAAGTTGTCCTTAAGTTCGTAGGTGCAGTTACTGCGTGTTGTTACGTTGTGCTGTGACCCGAGTGGGTCGGGTGAGGCTGTGATTGTTGTTGCCGGCCTTTGGTGCGGCTTGAAATGACTGGCCGCCCGGCCTGCTTGGACTTCCTCGGGCTGCTGATTGAGATCTGCGATGTGATCGCTTGTTTAAGGAAACGCTGGCGGGGTTGTCCGTGTGGTTTGTGTTGGCAGACAAGTGAGGTTCCCCCGGGAGCGTGGAGGCATCCACAATAGGGGTCGAGATGCCAGAGAAACGCAAGAAGTACGACCGGGCGTTCCGTGAGGGCGCGGTGCGGATCGTGCACGAGACAGGGAAGCCGATCGCGGCGATCGCGCGGGAGCTCGGGGTCAACGAGGGGCACCCTCGGGAACTGGGTGACCCGGGACCGCGAGGCCCGGGAGGGGCGCGGGGAGTTGACCCGCGATGACATGGACGAGCTCAAGCGCCTGCGCAGCGAGAACGCCGAGCTGCGGATGGAGCGCGATGTCCTCAAGCGATCCGTGGTCCTGTGGGTGAAGGAGGCGACGAAGTGAGCGTGGCACGCTTTGTCGCTGACCAGAGGACCAAATACCGAGTGCCCCATACGTTTACCTGTGCGCTGCTGGGAATCAGTGTGTCGTGGTTCTACAAGTGGCTGGCCCGCGCCGGCGACCCTGATGGGGTGCACACCGACTCTGATCGGCGACGCGCCGCCCTCGACGAGGCGGTCCACACGGCCTTCAACACAGCCAAGGGGTTGCATGGTTCGCCGCGGCTGGCGGCCGATCTGCGCGATCTGGGCTGGACGGTGTCGGAGAAGACGGTGGCCGACTCGATGCGCCGTCAGCACCTGGTGGCACGTAAGAAGCGGCGCCGAGGAGGCTGCACTCGGACTGACAAGACCGCACCGAAGTTCCCCGACCTGCTCAAACGCAACTTCACCGCCGCTAGGCCGAACCAGAAATGGGTAGGCGATATGACCGAGATCCCGACTGCTTCCGGGAAGCTGTATCTGGCCACGGTGATCGATTTGTACAGCCGGCGGTTGCTCGGGGCGGCCACCAGTACCCGCGCGGATGCCGGGTTGGCGTGTGCGGCCGTCCAGATGGCCGTGGCCACCCGGGGAGGCCCGCAGGCCATCTGGCGCGACGAGGAGGCCCAGCGGGTCATCTTCCACACCGACCGTGGCGCCACCTACACCGCCAAGGCGTTTCGGCGGCTGTGTGCCACACTCCGGGATCCGGCAGTCGATGGGACGAGTGGGATCGTGTTTCGACAACGCCGCCGCCGAAGCGTTCTTCTCCTCGCTGGAGTGGGAAGTCCTGTCCCGCAACACATTCAGTGATACCATCCAAGCGCGGGCCGTCGTCATCGACTGGTGCTACACGTTCTACAACCACCAACGCCGACACAGCGCCGCCGACGGGCTCTCACCCGTCAACTACGAGATCAGGGAACAACAACCGAAGCCGCAAGCGGCTTAAGAAACCCTCCACGATCTCGGGGGAACCACACAAGCGAAAAGGATTGCGATGGCGACAGACCGGTTGTGGCTGGTGTGGATGTCGGCAAGGAGCAGCATTGGGTGTGCGTGGTCGACGGCAGCGGGGCAGTGGTGCTGTCCCGCAAGCTGTCCAATGATGAGGATCCGATCCGTGCCCTGGTCGCAGAGATCGATGCTTTGGCTGATCAGGTGTGCTGGACAGTGGATCTGAGCACGGTCTATGCCGCGTTGCTGTTGACGGTGCTTGCCGATGCCGGCAAGACGGTTCGGTACTTGGCTGGCCGCGCGGTGTGGCAGGCATCGGGGACCTACCGTGGCGGGGAAGCCAAGACCGACGCCAAAGACGCCCGGGTCATCGCCGATCAATCTCGGATGCGCGGGCAGGATCTACCGGTATTGCATCCTGACGACGACCTGATTGCCGAACTGCGGATGTTGACCGCGCACCGCGCTGATCTGGTGGCCGATCGCACACGCACGATCAACCGGCTTCACCAACAGCTGGTCGCTCTATGTCCGGCGCTCGAACGCGTCGCCCAACTCCGCTCAGACCGAGGCTGGGTCGTGCTGCTGGCGCGCTATCAGAGGCCCAAAGCCATTCGGCAAAGCGGTGTTTCACGCCTGAGCCGGATGCTAACCGATGCAGGTGTTCGAAACGCAGCCATGATCGCCTCGGCTGCGGTGGCTGCTGCCAAGACGCAAATGGTCCGACTGCCCGGTGAAGGCGTGGCCGCCGGGCTGGTCGCCGACCTGGCGAAGGAGGTGATCGCCCTCGATGAGCGCATCAAGACCACCGACGCCGACATCGAGGACCGATTTCGCCGCCATCCGCTCGCCGAAGTGATCACCAGCATGCCCGGTATGGGATTCCGTCTGGGCGCGGAATTCCTGGCCGCGGTCGGTGATCCCGCTTTGATCGGCTCGGCCGACCAACTGGCCGCCTGGGCCGGGCTGGCGCCGGTGTCGCGAGACTCCGGTAAACGCACCGGACGACTACACACCCCGCACCGATACAGCCGTCGGTTGCGGCGCGTGATGTACATGTCGGCGTTGACCGCAGCCCGCTGCGACCCCGACTCGCGGGCCTACTACCAGCGCAAACGACAACAAGGAAAACGGCCGATCCCGGCCACGATCTGCCTCGCTCGCCGCCGCACCAACGTGCTCTACGCACTCATCCGAGACAACCGCAGCTGGCAACCAGAATCACCCCAAATCGCGCCTACGGCAGCTTGACACAGACATTGAGAGTCATTTCCGTAATGGCCAAGCTCAGTGCACCGGAATCGGAATTCATTCTTCCGCGCGAGTTGAGCGATCGGACGTATCAACCGAACGTGGGCGCTGTCAGCCCGCATCTTTGTCGGTATCGAGCAACGACAGCTGATGGGCCTTGCCCCCATGTAGTGGACACGGGATTTGTGGTTATGCGGCTTCGGGCAGCGTAGCCGGTGTCAGGTTCCTTTCGTAGGTCGCGGGGCTGGAATGACGGCAGTAGGAGTGCCGTCGTGTGGTGTTGTAGCGGGCCAGCCACCGAAAGACCTCACGGCGGCAGATCGCCGCGTCCGGCCAGCAGGCACGGTCTTGCAGAATCTCGCGCTTGAGGGCGGCGTTGAACGATTCGGCCAACGCGTTATCGGCACTTGACCCCACCGCACCCATCGACTGGACGACCCCCAGATCGCGGCAGAGATTCGCGAAATCCCGTGAGGTGTACTGACTTCCATGATCTGCATGGAATATTGCACCAGCCAGTGAACCCCGCAGTGCAGCAGCGGCTTTGAGCGCATCGATGACCAGTTCGGTGCGCATGTGATCGGCGATCGCCCACCCGGCGACCCGCCGTGAACAGCAGTCGATCACGGTGGCCAGGTACAGGTTGGCGCCGGTCGCCAATGGCAAGTAGGTGATGTCGCCGACGTAACGGGTGTTGACCTGCGCGGCGGTGAAATCGCGTTTGAGCAGGTCGGGGACCTTCTGGTTCGCCGGGTCCGCCACGGTCGTCTTGACCCGACGTCGGCGTCGATAACCGGCGATCCCGGCGCCGCGCATCACCCGAGCCACCCGCTTGTGGTTGACCCGCTGCCCCTCGGGCGCACCGTCGTTGAGCTCGGCGGTGATCCGCGGCGCCCCGTAGGTGTTGTCCTCGTCGTGGACGGCGCGGATACGCTCGGCCAGCGCCTCGTCAGCAGCCCGACGGGCCGCTCGTCCGTCAGCACCGGCCAACCACGCGTAGAACGACGAACGCGCAACCTCGACGACTGCGCAGAGCCACTTCACCTCGAAGGCGTGCAGGTGGTCGGCGACAAACTGAAAGCGGCTCACCAGTTCGTCTCCCCGGCGAAATATTTGGCCGCCGACCGCAAGATGTCACGCTCGGTGGACAACCGCGCCTCGGTGGCGCGTAACGCCTTGACCTCACTGCGGAGGCGGGCCAGCTCCTGCTCAGGGCTCTCGGCCCCTAGCACAGGCTCGGCCACTACGACACCGCGGCGGTGCCGAATCGGCACCCCGGCCGACTTGCACCACGCCGAGAGCGTGGCCTCGCTGACACCGAGCTCGGCAGCGATCTGGGCGATCGTCGCGCCCTCGGTGTCCCGGTAGAGCGCGACCGCGTCACGCTTGAACTCATCGGGGTAATTTTTCCTTGCCATCGGGTTGGATCATCTCGCTTCCCCCAGCACATTCCTGGGATTGAGCGTGTCCAACACACGGGGTCAAGTCCCGATCGGGGTTGCGCGCCCAATAGATCGGCGTCCCTGGTCCGCTGCGATCGGTGCGGCGTCTTGACAGCTCGTCGATGCTGAATCCGAATTCGTCGCCGAACAAGACCGCCACGCGCACGATCATGTCGACCTCCGCTTCCACCCGCACGCGATTGAGAATGTCGGGATCGCTGATCTACCAAGCTGGCTCGACATCCGTCCCGTTGTCGAGTACGGCCTGGAAAGTGACGGATTGGCCGATGTCGTATTCGACGAGTGTTAGTCCATCGGGGCCAGTCCGCGTGTTGACGGCTTGGAGGAGCCCCGTCCAGTCGCACTCAACAAGCTCGCATTCGTGGACCGCCAGCCAAAGCCCAGGTCTTCGAACTGCGGTTCCAGATCCGCTTGAAAGATTGACATCTGAGCCGCTGCCCTACATATTTCTTGTGTTGGCGATGATGTAGTCACAGAGTTGTCGGTGCTTGACATCATTCGGCTCTGTCGAGGTCAGAAAGGCCATGTCGCTGGGCCCGTCAACCACCGCGTAATGCAAGGGGTTCACCCGCCGCGGTCACCTTCGGTCACGATCAACCCGCCTCCCTGGGTAGTTCGAAGCTGTGGCTCCTATCCCTGACTCGACGCCGAGCTGAGCGTCTAGTCAGCGGGCGGCTTCTTCGGCTCGTGATCCGGAATTGCCATGCTGGTGGACTCCGATTCGCTGAGTGTCGTACGGGCTCGTCGCCGCCGCCACGCTTGCCATAGTGCGATGGCGCCACCCAATGCGAGGCCGGCGCCACCTGCTGCGAGGATCGATGTCTTGGTGTCGGAGCCGGCCGCCGCCGGTGATTGTGGGGCAGAAGTAGTTGTCGGCGCGGCGCCGGACGTCGTGATCGGAGGTTGTGACCCAGCGGGAGGGCCGGCAATCGTGAATGTGTAGGAACCAGAAACCGGGTGCCCATCTGCTGAGACCACGCGGTAGCCAACGGTGTAAACGCCGCTCGTGGGGCGATCTGACCCGACGGTTGCGGAAATACGGGGCCCCTCGACTCGGGGCGGTCCAACTATCCAATTGCGACCGTCTGCGCTGTTGACGACGACGGTTGCGAACGTTGGTTTGATGTCTTCGTTGAAGGTCAAGGTGATGACGCTCGGAGGCGTCGACACTGTGCTATCAGCGGAAGGGTCGGAGCTCACCAGCCCGGTGTGGGCCGAGGCAATCCCATTGCCTAGCCACCAAAGGGTCAGCGCCATCACGGTTGTGGCGAACGTGCGCATCAATTTTCACCGTCCTGTTCTTGCTCGCGCCCGGCTGGCTGTTGGCGGCGCGCTCCGAGTGTATGTTTCGACGTGTTGGGGATGGCGGGGCGGCCGTCGTGCACAGCTGTAGCACTCATCTGCTGCCCATGGTGCCGCGGCCATTCGGCCTAAATACGGCTGAAGGATTCAAAAATATTGGGGAAGTGAACCTTTCGCTTTGCGTTCGAGCCCGCCAAGAATCTATCGCCACGCCCTGTTTGAGTGTCGCGGCGGGGGATGAGTTCATGGAAGCCGGTTGGTCGGCGCTACAGCGCGGCATTACCGGCACTCCATTGGTCCCACGGAACATTCCAGTCGCCGAGCCCGTCGGTCCCTGGCAACGTCGGTCCCACGGTGTTGATGACTTCGACGACATCGCCACGTTTTGTCGTGTCGTAGAACCATTTCGCGTTTTCTGGGCTGACGTTGAGGCAGCCGTGACTGACGTTATTTCGTCCCTGGCTTCCGACGGACCACGGTGCGGAGTGAACGTAGATTCCGCTATAGGACATCTGAGTGGCCCAGTTTACTTCTGTCCGGTACCCGTCCGGTGAGTTGACCGGTACCCCATAGGTCGAGGAATCCATGACGAGCGTGGGGTACCGATCACCGATGATGTAAGTTCCGTTGTCAGTCGGGGTCTTGTTCTTGCCCATTGAGATGGGCATCGTCTTGACCACGGAACCATTCACGCGCACGGTCATCGTCTTGGTGGCGTCGTCGGCAGTCGCAATGACCTCGTCGCCGATCGTGAAGCGAGTCGAGACGTCGTCCTGTCCAAATAGGCCGCCGCCGAAATCGGCGCCGTACGCTTTGACCTGGACGCTGACTGTGGTTCCGGGTTTCCAGTATTGCGCTGGGCGCCAGCGTACTTCGCGGTCGTTCAGCCAGTAGAAGGCTCCGTCGATTGGAGGGTTTGTCGTGATACTGATCGACCGCTGGGCGGCGAGTCGATCAGAAATGTTTTCGTCGAACCGCACTGCGATCGGCTGGCCGACTCCCACAACACTTCCGTCGTTTGGCGACACGTAGGGCATCGTGAGGTTCTGCGGTGAATGTGTCTGGAAGGTGGCGGTTTTCTGTGCCACACCGCTGAGACCCAGCGCCTCAGCGTTCAAGGTGTACGTCCGGTTGTATCCCAGCGGTTCCGTGGATCGCCAGGTCACACCATCGGAGCTCAGTTCGCCGTTCACGACGCGGCCTCGGTCGTTGATCAACGCAACCGGCCCGAGGACGCCGCTCGCTGCGCTGACCGTTATGGGCGACTCGACTGAAACGCCAACTGCACCTTCGCTGACCGACATTTTTAGGCTCGGAACGAGCAGATCGCTGTAGGGGGTGCCTTTTTCCACGATTGCGCCGAGTTGTGATGGCGTAGAGGGCGCCGGACCGCAGGCGCTCACCCCGACGATGGCGGTGATGCCCACTGCCAGCACGAGCCGCGCTGTCCGCCACATGTCTCTGCGTCGCGTAATAGCTGCGGCGCGGATCCGCGTCATGTAATCCATCCTGCCGGTTGCCGTACGTGTTGCCACCCCCATCTTACGTATCAACTACGTAAGAGGTGGGTGGCAGGCTGCCTTCCCGAGATGGCGGTGGTATTGCGTTGCCGGCTCGCGATGGCACGCTTCGCGTGGTGCTTTGCTTCGAACCGACGCGCTGGTGATACCGATTGTTACTCAAGTGATACGACGGGCCGGTGTGAACCCTCGATGTCCGCTGTTACGGTTCGTCAAATACGTAGCAACTAAGTACTGCGTATGACCGTAACACCGCTCGGGTGATGCGGAGATCCGCCTAAACGGCGGACAGTGGCGACGGCGCAATGGCGCGGGTGTCTGTCTAGCGGCAAGGACGGTGAAGATCAATGTTCTACCGGCGAATCGGACGTGTGCTTTGCCTCCTGCTGGCTGTGATCGCTCTGCAAGCCACAGCCTCGGCCGAAGCGAATCCCGGGATCGACACCTGGGATCCCTTACTTCCCCGAGTCGCCAGTGCAGGCGCGCCCGGCGACCCGCTTGCTGTCGCGAACGCATCCCTTCGGGCCGGCACGCTGGCCGCCCAGACAACGATGGACCTCGGTCGGGCGTTCCTTCAGAGCTTGGGGCTAGCGAGTTCCGACGTTGCCGCGCCCACTGGCCTGAACCGTGTCTCTGGAGCACAAGCGATCGAATACGTCATCCGTCGCGCTGGTAGCCAAATCGGAGTTCCTTATTCGTGGGGTGGAGGCAACCTGACCGGTCCTAGCGCCGGGATTGATTCCGGCGCCAACACGATCGGCTTCGACTGCTCAGGCCTCACCCGATATGCCTATGCGGGTGTGGGCATATTGCTCCCGCGGTGGTCGGGTGACCAGTACAACGCTGGCCGCAAAGTTCCTCCGTCGCAGGCAAAAAGAGGCGACCTGTTGTTTTGGGGTCCGGGAGGTAGTCAGCATGAAGCGATCTACCTCGGCGGCGGACAGATGCTTGAGGCTCAACAGACAGGCGTGCCGGTCAAAGTCTCCCCAGTAAGGATGGCGGGGATGACGCCCTATGTTGCTCGGGTCATTGAAGGGTGATCGGCACGGCGTGCGCTACCGCTGCAGCGCCTGATCGATCGCGCTCGACAAGTCGGAGTAGCTCTTGTACTTCAAGCGCTTGCCGTCCAGGAACATGGTTGGCGTTCCGTCGACGCCAAGTGCTTTGCCGTCGGCAACGTCTTGATTGATTCGCGCGACAGTGGCGGGATCGTTGTAGGCTGCATCGAATTTCGTCATATCGAGGCCTAGTTCGGTGGCAAAACCCCGGAATGTCGCGTCTGCTGGCGTCTTCTGTTCTCCCCATTGGCTTTGCGTCTCATACATCTTCTTGTACATCGGCTCGAATTTGCCTTGCTGGGCTGCTGATTCGACTGCGCGAGCGGCTCGTTCGGCGTTGAAGTGGGCTGGGATCGGGAAGTAGCGGACAACGAAGTTGACCCGGTCCCCGTACTGCGACCGCAGCTGCTCGACGAGCGGGAACGCTGCCCGGCATGCTTCCATTCGAAATCGAGGAACTCCACAAAAGTGACGTCGCTGCTCGGAACTGTATTGAGGCGATGACTGTTATCGCGAACCAACTGACCGGCATCCCCGGACTGAGCCTCCGCCACCGCGGGGGCCTGCCGGTCGCGAACCGAGAGGTAGACCCCGACCCCGAGGATGACGGTGATGACCGTGAAAGTAGTCAGCAGAATTCGTGTAAGAGGAGCCATGGGGTTTGTCTTTCACCTACGTAGCCGGGCCTTGCACCCTCACGACAACGACGGTCTGCGAGAGATGCTCAATTGGGGATCGTGCTACGACTATATACGTAGTAAGGCCGTAGGTGGCTCACATCGACTCGAAGCAGATGTGGGGACGGAGGCGCGACCTGGCAGGCAGGGTGAGTCAATAGCCACTTCCTCGGCCGCCGATCGCGGGCTCTTCTCATATCAACATCCGTTAGTGTGTTGTGGTGACTGATCAGCCGATCGACAGCTGCGATCTCCTCTGTCTCGATCTCCCGCACGCCGAAGCCATTCGCGCCACGCTGCCACCCCCGCCGCGGATCGAGGCCGCCGCGGCCGCCGCTCGGGGGCTCGGTGACCCGACCCGCGTGATGATCGCCACGGCGCTGAGCACCGGCGACGAACTCTGCGTGTGCGACATGGCGTGGGTGGTGGGACTGGCGCAGAACCTCGTGTCCCACCACCTGCGCCAGCTCAAGATCGCCGGCATGGTGTCCTCGCGCCGTAGCGGCAAGCTGGTGATGTACAGCCTCACCGAACGCGGCCGCCGACTTATCGGCGCGGTCCTCGATGTGACGACCGATCAAGAGGTCGATCATGTCTGACGCATGCTGCGGACCCGAAACCGGGGAACCCGAGGCTGGGCCGGAACGACTCTGGCAGGTTCGCGAGCTCCAGCTCGCCGCTATCGCCGCAGTGCTGTTGATCATCGGCTGGCTGATCGGACGAACCGGCTATCACCCCTTCGCGGTGGCGTTGGAGCTCATCGCGGCCGGGACCGCCGCGTATACGTTTGTGCCCGACGCGTTGTGCAATCTGCGGCACGGCCACATCAACGTCGGCACGCTGATGACCATCGCGGCAATCGGCGCGGTGGCCCTGGGTCAGTTCCCTGAGGCGGCTCTGCTCGGAATCCTGTTCTCCATAGCCGAGGGTCTGGAGCATTACGCTGTCACCCGGACTCGGCGAGGGCTGCGGGCTCTGCTCACGCTTGTACCGCCGACCGTCTCGGTGATCCGCGGCGGAACCGAATTCACCGTGGCGCCAGACGAATTGGCGTTGGGCGATGTCATGGTGCTGCGGCCCGGTGAACGTGCAGCCACCGACGGGACGATCACCACGGGGCGGACCAGCCTGGATCTGTCGGCGATCACCGGCGAGTCCGTGCCGGTCGAAGCCGGGCCTGGCAGCGATGTGCACGCTGGTGCTATCAACGGCGGTGGCGCCGTCGAAGTCGAGGTCACCGCGCTGGCTGCCGATAGCTCGCTGGCCCGCATCGTGCATATCGTCGAAGAGGCTCAGGAGCGCAAAGGCGCTGGCCAGCGGCTGGCCGACCGCGTAGCCAAACCGCTCGTCCCGGCGATCATGATCCTTGCGGCGGTCATCGCCGGGTTCGGTGCGCTGTTCGGGGATCCGATGCTCTGGCTGGAGCGCGCGCTCGTGGTGCTGGTGGCTGCCTCGCCGTGTGCCCTGGCTATCGCGGTCCCGCTGACGGTCGTAGCCGCCATCGGCGCCGCCAGTCGTCAAGGCGCCCTGGTCAAGGGCGGTGCAGCGGTCGAGGCGCTGGGCCGCATTAAGGTGATCGCCCTGGACAAGACCGGCACGCTGACCGGCAACAAGCCGCAGGTTGTCGAGGTTGTCACTGTCGACGGGGAGACCGAGGTCGACGCGCTGCAGACCGCTGCCGCACTCGAGGTTCGCAGCGAACACCCGCTGGCCCAAGCCATCGTGTCCGCGACCAGCGAGGTGGCACCGGCCAGCGACGTCACCGCAGTGGCCGGTCACGGTATCGAAGGCCAGCTCGGGGACGTCGCAGTGCGTCTCGGCAAGCCCAGTTGGGTGCCGCCGGGCCCGCTTGCCGTCGACGTGACTCGCATGCAGGCCGCCGGTGCAACCGTGGTGGTCCTGGAGCGGGCTGGCGTCGTTCGGGCCGCGATCGCGGTGCGCGACGAACTGCGCCCCGAGGCGCCCGAATCGATTCGGCTGCTGCGCCAAATCGGCGTCGACGTGGCCATGCTCACCGGGGATAACAAGCTGACCGCCGACGCACTCGCCGAGGAGGCCGGTATCACCACCGTGCACTCGGAGTTGCTGCCCGAGGACAAGGCTCGACTGCTGCCTGAGCTGTCCGGTGGGCGGCCCATCGCCATGGTCGGCGACGGCGTCAACGACGCCCCGGCCTTGGCTACCGCCGACATCGGCATCGCGATGGGTGCAATGGGCACTGATGTCGCCATCGAAACCGCCGACGTGGCACTTATGGGTGAGGATCTGCGACACCTGCCCCAGGTGCTGTCGTACGCCCGCCGCGCCCGCCGCATCATGGTGCAGAACATCGGGTTCTCGATGCTGATCATCGCCTCGCTGATCCCGTTGGCTGCGTTCGGCGTGCTCGGCCTGGCCGCCGTCGTGTTCGTGCATGAGATGGCCGAAGTCCTGGTCATCCTGAACGCGATACGGGCCGCGCGCACCCGGCCACTGCCCGGTCTGACGGCTGCACCCGCGCCGACGTCGGCGGTGCATCACGTCGACATCGGCGCACCGCCGGCGCCAGTCGATGCGTGCTGCGCCCTTCCCATCGCGCCCGAGGTGACATCTCGACCGGAACGTCGGAGGCAACCCGTTCTGCTAACCCAAGCCGACGACGAATGCTCCTGCTGCGCACCGGACTCCGACACCGAACTCGACATGAACCAAGCTCAAGAACAAGAGCAGCATCGGTGACCTCGGCCTGCGCCAAAGCGGCTGGGACGCGCCATTTCAACCTGATGGGCGGGTTGGTGTTCTCGACGCTGCACGCAACGACATAGGCACTAATTTCGTCGCACTGTCGTCGAGCACTCTCGGCGATTATTCAACGACGACCAGCACAGCGAGATCGACCGGAATTGGCATTGGCGTCATCAGGCCAGCGCCGACCCGCCCGGTGTTGCCCACCGGGTAGCGCCCAGTTATCGATCCCGGCGCCGCCACGATGAGCCGAACGAGTTGGCCGAGGGCTTCGCGCCGATCACGTTGTCGTAGAGCGAGAGTGAGCATCGCCGCATGATTTTGAGTGTGCAGCCACGGATCTGGTTGGGACAAGATGTGGGCACGTTCGAGGTGCTGCCACCTGAGCGGGGGATTGGCCGCGTCCTTTGCCGCGGCCATCTCGCGGCGGTATCCCTCTCGAGCCCCAGGATGAAGACGGGTCATGACAAATCCCGTCGCAGCCGACGAGTGCAGCGCGGTCGACTGGCGTCCGATGAGATACGAGTTGGGGACCTTCGGCGTCCAGGCTCTTGGGCCTTCACGCACGACGCAGCGCCGAAGGCTGACGGCAGGTTGTTACGCAGCTGGTCTGCGACTAATAGGTCTAGCCGCCCGGGAAAACTGGCGGTCGCTGCCACGGCCATGCAGTCATTCTAACGGACATTGATTCGTTAGAATGTGGCTTTCTTGATGAGTGCACCACCATCGTTCATAGTCACTACGAAGATCAGTGATGCAGGCGGCACGAGATGGTAGGCAGCTACTTTTTAGCTGCGACGTAGGTGTCGACCCACACAACAAAGCTCAGCGAGTTACGCAAAGCAGGCCAAGGCACCGGAAAGCGACAGGGCGACGATAGTCGTCGGTATCGCAGCCATTGCCGCGAGAGCGCCACTCAGCGTTACGCGCGCCCAAAGCTGCGCAAATCCGATCTGCGGAGCGCTGAGACGTTCTGCTCGGACGAGTACGGCGACACTTGCTGCGGCCAAGCCGTGCATAGGTGCAGACGCACCTGCCAATGTGAGCAACCCCGCAAGCAGCGGTTGCCGCCCATGGCGTTGCGCCGCAGCATCATCCGCACACATCTCTAGTAGGAGCGAAATCTGCGTCGCGGCGCTACTGAGGAGCCTGACGCGGGGGAGAGCGGCGGCGAGACCGCGCACCGCAGCGACCACATATGCGTGCCGGCCTCCGAGATGAGCACGCTCGTGAGCGACGACGGCGGCTAGCTGGGTTCCGTCGAGAGCCGCAAGTGCAGCTGTCGTGACGACGATCGCTGGCGGGCGTCCTGTGACGCAATACGCGGCGGCTTCGGCCGCGTCGATGATGACGACATCACCGCCGTCCGACTTGCCGACTAAACGGACGGCGTCCGCGTGCGCAAATGTGTGGGCGCGCATACGTCCTAGGGCGCGGGCCAGTCGGGCACAGGTGAGGACCAAGCAAGCACTGAGGATGGTGACTGCGGCTGTCGCGACCATCCTGGCGGCCCAGCCGCTATGGCCGAGAAGGATCGCTTGCAGCCGGTCAAAGCATGACGCGAGCAATGCATCGGGGCTAACCCAGTGTCCGGCCCCTTCAATCAGCAGCAATACCGTTGCAACGACGGAACATCCGAGGACGGTAATTATTGCTGTCAGCCACGCGGCGATCCCCAGGCGCGGAGCGTGACCGTTGGAGGTCATTGAAGTCAGCAGTCTCGGACCCGCGGATAAGGCAATCATCACGTAGAGCAAGAGGGCGCCGGCGACGGTCATCGTCTGGACCTTCGTGACAGGCGTCGTAACGCGGCGCGCAGATCGGCGGACTCTTCGGCGTCGATCTGCGCGACGAAATGACTCAGTACGGCCTCTGAGCTTCCGCCCCCGTTGAGGGCTTCGAGCATCAAGCGGGCGCTGTGCTCCTCGCGAGTCAACGTCGGGCGGTAGCGATACGCCTTCCCGTCACGTGTCCGGGACAGCCAGCCCTTGCCGTGCAGATTGTCCATCGTGGACATGACCGTTGTGTAGGCGATTTTGCGTTCTGTGCTGAGCGCGTCAAATATCTCGCGGACCGCCGTGTCAGAGTCGGGGTCACGGTTCCACAGTCGATCCATGATCGCTGCCTCAAGTTCTCCAAAGCCACGTACGCGCGCGATGATCCGACCTCCTGAATTAGTCCGTAGATAGCTTACGGTGTCCGGCAGTCAACTCGGGCGTCGAGAGAGCCCTGCGAAGAGGTGGGCTAATCCCGGGGCCCAGCAGGACTGGCTACGCGCTGGTCACGCCCCGTTCGCTCAGCCACGACATGGGGTCCGTCTTGTCCGATCCATTGATATGCACTTCAAAGTGCAGATGCGGACCCGTCGAATTGCCACGGTTCCCCATTGTCGCGATTGGATCACCGGCGAAAACGCGATCGCCAACCTGCACGGTGGCGGTATCAATATGGCCGTACAGCGTGACTGTGCCGTTTGCATCGCGGATCTTGACCCACATGCCGAACCCCGGCGTTGGCCCGGCGGCGATTACCACCCCATCCGAAGCGGCATATATCGGCGTACCGATCGCGTTGGCGATGTCGAGTCCGCCGTGCAGGGTTCCCCAACGGTTGCCGAACTCTGATGTCAAGATGCCGCGGGTGGGGAACACGAACGGTGGGCGCCGCAGTCGGGCTTCGCGCGCGGCTCGCTCGTCGGCGAACGCGACGCCACGGGAGAGTTCCTCTCGGTGGATCGTCGAGTCCGCAGTGTTGCTGACGGCGACGATTTGGACACCACTAGCTTCCTGAGTCTGGGGAGGTTGCGAATTGCGAGCGGAGGCTGAGGCACTCGCCGCAGCTGCCTGTGCTCCTGAGGTGTTGCCTGCGATATTTATTGCCGCAGCGACTGCCCCTGCGGCGACGGCAGTTGCCACCAACGTCCCGCGGAATGCTGCTTCGCGACCCGCTGTGACGTGTTTGCGATGTCTGCCGGCCGCCGATCGATGCTGATGAGCCGGCGTATCCGCATCGCCGGCCCGTATGGATCTGAGGACGGGATTTGGCTTGGGCATGGGTGCTGCATGACGAGTGCTTCGTGGCGGCAGCAGGAAGAGCGGCCATTCGCGGAATAGGTCGCTTGTGTCGTCGAGTTCAGGTGACGCGAGGACAGCGATGTCGGTGGCGAACGGGTTTAAATCTCTTATCGGAGAGGATATTACGTCGAACCTGATGACGGGGAAGACGTCGGTGACCTCAGTGTCACATCGGCGTTTTCGACGCGCAATGGGCTGCCCTGCGCGGAGGTGTGACACCAACTCGAGAGGTCCTTACCGTTACCAGTCTGTTATTTGGTTGACGAGACGCTAACGGAATGAACACCTTTGGGCAAGCGATAATGTGGTCGTTGTTACCCAGGTGACGGTCTGATGCAGAGCTCGTCGCTCGGCCACTCGTGAGACGGCACGACCGGGATCTGCGCCACGAGCGCGATCCGCGGTTTGCTGTACGAACGTAGTAGATACGTGTGAAGATCCCGAGACCCGTCGGGCCGTCGACGGTGCCCGCGCGGATTGGGGGGCCGGGGCGGGTGCGAATAGTCTGCACCCGCCCCAGCGGGGACACCGCAATTGGGGGTATTGCGGGTTGGCGGCTGTCGCCAACAACTACCTAGCATAGTACGTAGCTACTACGTAGTGTACGCTTCGAGCCGGGACGGTCGAACGATCGCTGCGGTCGACGCTTGTGGCAGGAGGACTGGTGGTAACGGAAGCGCTGCCGATCGGACAATTACGGGCGCGCCGCCCATTTCCGGCTCGAATGGCCTCCAAGGGCAATCTGATCTACAAGCTGGTGACCACCACCGATCACAAGCTGATCGGCATGATGTACTGCGTCGCCTGCTTCATCTTCTTCTTTCTCGGCGGATTGATGGCGCTGTTCATGCGTGCCGAGCTAACCGTGCCGGGTATGCAGTTCCTGTCGAACGAGCAGTACAACCAGTTGTTTACGATGCATGGCACGGTGATGTTGCTGTTCTATGCGACGCCGATCGTGTTCGGGTTCGCGAACCTGGTTCTGCCGCTGCAGATCGGAGCGCCGGATGTGGCCTTTCCCCGGCTGAACGCATTGTCGTTCTGGCTGTTCTTATTTGGGGCGCTAATTGCGCTGGCCGGCTTCATTACTCCCGGTGGCGCGGCCGACTTCGGCTGGACTGCTTACACC
The DNA here is from genome assembly GCF_000559085.1 of Mycolicibacterium aromaticivorans JS19b1 = JCM 16368. Lineage (NCBI taxonomy): Bacteria > Bacillati > Actinomycetota > Actinomycetes > Mycobacteriales > Mycobacteriaceae > Mycobacterium > Mycolicibacterium aromaticivorans. The sequence goes on from NZ_JALN02000003.1 coordinate 19,084, forward strand.
CCACTGTCGAGCGCCATCAATACCCCGGGTGCGGGTGCCGATCTGTGGATTCTGGGGCTGATCGTCGGTGGTCTGGGCACCATTCTGGGCGCGGTCAACATGGTGACGACGGTGGTCTGCATGCGCGCCCCCGGCATGACGATGTTCCGGATGCCGATCTTCACCTGGAACATCTTCGTGACGTCGATCCTGGTGCTGGTGGCCTTCCCGCTGCTGACCGCCGCCCTGTTTGCGTTAGCTGCCGACCGTCACCTTGGCGCACACATTTTCGACCCCGCCAACGGTGGGGCGATCTTGTGGCAGCACCTGTTCTGGTTCTTCGGGCACCCCGAGGTGTACATCATCGCGCTGCCGTTCTTCGGCATCGTCTCGGAGATCTTCCCGGTGTTCTCGCGCAAGCCGATCTTCGGCTACACCACACTGATCTACGCCACGATCAGCATCGCGGCGCTGTCGGTGGCGGTGTGGGCGCACCACATGTACGTCACGGGCGCGGTGCTGCTGCCGTTCTTCAGCTTCATGACGTTCCTGATCGCGGTGCCCACCGGCATCAAGTTCTTCAACTGGATCGGCACGATGTGGAAGGGCCGGCTCACATTCGAGACACCGATGCTGTTCTCCATCGGCTTCCTGGTGACGTTCCTGCTCGGTGGTCTGTCGGGTGTGCTGCTGGCCAGCCCGCCGATCGACTTCCAGGTCAGCGATACCTATTTCGTGGTGGCGCACTTCCACTACGTGTTGTTCGGCACGATCGTGTTTGCGACCTACGCCGGGATCTACTTCTGGTTCCCGAAGATGACGGGCCGGCTGCTCGACGAGCGACTGGGCAAGCTGCACTTTTGGCTGACGTTCATCGGCTTCCACACCACGTTCCTGGTGCAGCACTGGCTGGGCAATGAGGGCATGCCGCGCCGCTACGCCGACTACCTGCCGTCGGACGGCTTCGAGACGCTGAATATCGTCTCGACGATCGGGGCGTTCATCCTGGGTGTGTCGGTGCTGCCGTTCGCCTGGAACGTCTTCAAGAGCTGGCGCTACGGCGAGGTCGTCGCCGTCGACGATCCGTGGGGCTACGGCAACTCGCTGGAGTGGGCCACCTCGTGCCCGCCGCCGCGGCACAACTTCACCGAGCTGCCCCGGATCCGTTCGGAGCGGCCCGCTTTCGAGCTGCATTACCCGCACATGATCGGGCGGATGCGCCGCGAAGCTCACGTCGGGCGTTTACATGATCCGGGCAACGGCAACTGACGCGCTCCCATGGAAGCGGCATATGAAGGCGGTCCTCGCGAGGCCATTCTCGGTGCGACAGGTCGTTCGTGCTGTTGTCGAGCGAACCGGTGGAGAGTGCCCCGATGACGCTGGGGCACTGGCTGTTTCACATCGGCGCGTCGTCAGTGTCGGGGGCCCTCGCCGAGGGGTTGACCCTAAGCATGTATATATGCGTATAATTGCATTTATGACCGAGCGGGACGACATTGATCGCGGGCGCAACGCCAACGGACAGCCAGCGCACCAGACGCTGGCGCTGGAGCTTGTCGACTTGTTGCCGGGGAGCGATGATCGCTGCGCTGAGCGATTAACGCACGAACTGGCTGAAAACACGGTCGTCGACAAGGTGCATGTCATCGACCGAGACACGCTCAAGCCGCGCCTGTGTGTTCACTACGACGCGGATGCCGTGACGGCGTCAGAAATTCAACGGCATGCGCTGCAGGCGGCGCAGACCATCAACACCGAGTACGGCCACCTTCGTTGGGCGATGGTTGAGACGGAGGGTGTAGCCCCAGCGCAATCAGCCGCCCTCATCGACCGGCTGTCCTCCACGCCCGGTGTTGTGGCCGCGGTCGTCACCCGTGATTCAGTCGAGGTGGAATTCCAACGAACGCGAGTGACCGCTCAGGAACTCGTTGACATCATCGCTGCCGGGCCCGCACCGACACCGCCTGCGTCAAGCGCCACCGCGTTCGACGACCGCCATGCCGGGAAAGCGGACGACCACTCGGAACACGAGCATAGCCACGGCGGAATCTTCGGGGAGCGAAGCGAACTCATCTTTGCAGGACTTGCTGGAGCATTGTTATTGGTCGGGTGGCTGCTGGCCACATTCACCGATACGCCGCGCCCTGCTGAGTTGGTTGTTTATTCTGCGGCATTCTTCTTCGGGGCCTTCTTCACGGTTCAGGAGGCGTTCGCCAGCATCCGACAGGGACGCTTCGAGATCGACTTCTTGATGCTGATCTCCGCGGCCGGCGCGGCTGCACTTGGTGAAGTTCCCGAAGGCGCTCTGCTGCTCTTCTTATTCAGCGTAGGTCACGCGCTCGAGGGCTACGCGATGGGCCGAGCCCGCCGGGCCATCGAGGCCCTCGGGGAGCTTGCCCCGAAGACGGCATTAGTCCGACGTGATGGCACGGGCGAGACCGTGGAGGTGCCTGTGGCCGACCTCCGCATCGGTGACATCGTCGTCGTACGCCCCAACATGCGCCTCGCCGCAGACGGCTTTGTCGTTGCCGGTTCCAGCAGTGTCGATCAGGCCCCAGTGACTGGTGAGAGTGTTCCCGTCGACAAGAAACCGGTACCGGACATCGCGGCGGCTGCCGCGACGCCTGACCTCGTCGACTCGTCGGCTCGGGTGTTCGCCGGAACCATCAATGGTGCTGGTGCCCTTGAGATTCAGGTGACGCGTCTGGCCGAGGACTCCACGCTGGCCCGAGTGGTCAGACTGGTCGCCGAAGCGCAGACCAAGACAACGTCGGCACAGCGATTCACCGACCGGTTCCAACGGATCTTTGTGCCGGCGGTGCTGGTGGGCGTCTTCCTACTGCTGTTCACGGGAGTCGTCGTCGACGAGCCTTTCACGGCAACGCTCTACCGCGCGCTTGCGGTTCTCGTTGCCGCTAGTCCCTGCGCATTGGCGATTGCGACACCGAGTGCTGTGCTTTCGGGCGTCGCCCGCGCTGCGCGGGCCGGCATATTGATGAAGGGCGGGGCGGCACTTGAGGCGCTGAGCCGCGTTGACGTGCTGGCGTTCGACAAGACCGGAACCCTCACCCAGGGCCGACCGCGGATCGCGGATGTCATTGTGGCCGAGGGTGTCGACGAAGTCGAGCTGCTCACAATCGCAGTGGCGGTAGAGGAACAAAGCGATCATCCATTGGCGGCTGCCATCGTCCGCGATGGCCGCGAACGCCTAGCCGGGGCAACGACACCGAAGGCGACCGACGTACGCGCGCTGAGCGGCCTCGGCGTCGTCGCAACCGTCGACGGGGTAGAGGTTCGTATCGGAAAGAGCGAGCTCTTCCTTGATGCGGATCCGCCGCCTACATCCCTCGCGGCGCGGATCGACGGACTTAAGAACGCCGGTCGAACGACCATGCTCGTGCGGGCAGGCGAGCGCTGGCTGGGCGTGATCGGCCTGATGGACGTGCCACGCCCGGAGGCGTCAGAAGTCATCCAACGCCTGCGCGGACTCGGGATCCGCGACACCATCATGTTGTCCGGCGACAATCAGCAGGTGGCCGACGCAGTCGCGGCAGACGTCGGCGTTTCCTACGCTCGTGGCAACCTCATGCCCGAGGACAAAGTGTCCGAGATCGCCGCGCTGGAGGAGCAGCTCGGGCGGGTGGGCATGGTTGGCGATGGTGTCAATGATGCGCCCGCGATGGCGCGGGCAAGCGTGGGAATCGCAATGGGCGCAGCCGGATCCGACGTGGCATTGGAGACCGCCGATGTCGCCTTGATGGCAGACGATCTCAAAGCGCTGCCTTTCGCGGTACACCTCAGTCGGCGCTCCTCACGAATCATCAAACAGAATCTGTGGGCAAGCCTCGGCATCGTCGCGGTTCTGATCCCAGCCACGGTAATGGGCCTCGGAATCGGGCCCGCGGTCCTCATCCACGAGGGATCCACGCTGATCGTCGTCGCTAACGCGCTCCGGCTACTCGGACTACCCATGTTGTCGATTACATCCGCCGGGCAGAGCGTTGAGACTTCGGGACGATCGCCGAACTCCTAAGCCTGACGAGCGAATTTGAGGATATCGGTGATAGAACGCGGGTTGCCGACGTTGGCGAGATCACCTCTCTCGGTCTTGCGAGTCGTTCGCCACAGGAAATCGGTTGATTCGCGAGCGTTGTCGACACTGGACAAGATGAGATGTCGAGCCGATGATCACCTGAGGTAGTCAACTCCACCAAGATCGGAGCAGACTCGAATGAACACGATCCCAGGAATGACATATGCCGGTGCGGCCCTCGGTGTGGCAACCGCGGCCTGGTTCGTCGTCGGTTTTGACAGCCATCCCGATGGCGTCGGCCAATCACTCCAGTACTTGAGCGGTTTCTTCGCCCTGGCGATCGCGACCCTGGCCATAAGCGCTACAGTCGTTGCAGTCTGTGGCGGCTGGATCGCCGACTTCGAGGAGTGACCAACTATCGCGGCGCGTCACCGGCCCGCCCTCGCGGGCAATTGCGTTGGGGCATCATGTGGCGCGCAGCGATTGCTCTAACAGGCGGCGCGGCAGAGCCTCTCGGCTTCTTGCGCATCACTTTTGCGGTGGCATCGGAGATGGCGATGGCGGCGGTGATGATAGCGACGTTCTGGGGCAGAGCGGGTCTACCCAGTCGCTGATCAATTTGTCGTTGGCGTCCGCTTCGGGATCGCCCTTCTGCATGCCGATCGTGGTGACGAAGTGCTCGATAGCGGCCTTCACCGAGTCCGGGGGACCGTACTTTTCCATCACGTCCGCAGCCGCCCGCGCAGCATCGGGCTGTTTGGACAGCATCAGGTCGAGGTAGCCGGTGGCGACATCTGAGCACGCATCAGCGCCGAGCGGATCAGACGGTGGTGGTGGCGTCGCCGACGAAGGTGACACGGAGGGAGGTGATGACGATGCCCGTGAAGCCGGTGATGGCGTCTCCGTCGACGATGAGTTCGGACCAGATTTATCGCTGGAACAGCTCACCGCGATCGTCACCGCGACAATAGTTCCCGCGATCATGATTCCGTTCAACCGCATGCACATTCTCCCTCACATCAGCGAAACAAGCAGGAGCCGCCACTCGCCACGACGGTGCCGAAATCAATGGTTGTGTCGCTTTGTCGGACGCACATCAGAAAACAGCGAAACCCGTTACAAGCGAGTCCTTTAGCCGCAGGCTCACGCGAGCACGCACTTGAAAGCCCACGACCACCGCTGCACCTACCACGATCTACTTAGATAGTACATAGATGATGGCGCTTGGTACACGCCAATCTCTGCTAAACCTTGAGAAATTGGGTTGATGTGCGCCTCAGAATAATTGGCGCAATCGAGGTGCATGGTGGCGTTGCTTTTGATCTCTCCACCATCTCAGCCGCCGGATAGGCTTGGCTGAACCTGCGCGACGGCTTGACATCCTTGGACTGGGAGTTCCACTCGGAACTCGGTACGGCCCGGTTCGGACTCGACCTCTACTTTGCCGTTGTGGGCATTGATGATTGACGCGACGATTGCCAGTCCTAGGCCGGAGCTGTTCATAGCGCTCGATCGTGCTCGGTCTACGCGTACCAGCCTGCCGGAATAGGGCGGGCAGGATTTCGGAGGGGATTCCCGGTCCGTCGTCGATGACCGTGAGCTCTACGGCGTAGGGGAAATGCCGGATAGCGGTAGTGACCGTCACGCCGCCGAAGTGCGCTTCGTCGAGGACGCGCTGCTGCTGTCCCAACTGGAAGAGGCGCAGGATGGCAGACCAACGATCGGAAGCTCAACAAGTTTCTCTGGTTACATCTCGTCGTCGAGACTGGTCAGATCCTCGGCTAGACGCAGGTTCAGATCGATATCCGCGACGGCGGCACTCCAATCGCCGCCGTGAGCTGCTCCGAATCCCTCCAGAGACAGACCAACGAGATACGAGACCGCCTCTTGCAGGTTCGGATCTTTCATTGCGTCGTCTAGCGCCTGCTGGAAGCGGCTTTGCTCCATCTCATGTGCGAGCGAACTCAACAAGCGAAACGCCAGTGCGCGCCGCTCGTAGTCGTTCGGCAGCTCGGTCACGTCATTCCTAACGGATCGTTGCGCGCCGGCATTACGCCGCGACTTGCCAATCCTGTCAGGCCGCGAGCCATGAACGGTGCTGACAGGATGACGCAGTAGTAGTTGTTGTTGGCCGTCCGACTGTTCAGGCATCACGATCTGCGGAACCTGCTGTTGTCCAGGCCCTTTGGCCCCTGCCCACGGCAAGCCAGACACACAGCGGGGTCCCGGGGGCGGCTGTGTGGGGGAGCGGGGTATTCGTCACGTGGCGGGTGTGGGGTTATTTGTGTGGGGTGGTTCGAGGAGCCCGTAGAGGGGGTTTTGGGCTGCCGCTGCGCGGATCTCGGCGCCGGCGGCGGTGACGTAGCGTTGTGAGGTGGCCATGGATTCGTGGCCGAGCAGCTTCATGAGTTGGTAGACGTTGACGCCGCTGTTGGCGAGTTCGGTGGCGAAGCTGTGCCTTAGTCCATGGGTGAGGGCTCCCCGAGCTCTGTCGCTGTCGACGCCAGCGCGGCGGAATGCTCGCAGGATTCGGTATTGCAGTGTGCCGCGGGTGATCCGGTTGCCGTCGGGCCCGACGAACAACGGCGCGGATGGCGCCCACCAGCTTAGGCGGCCCCCTCGGGCCGAACGCCGCTTGACCGTGGCGGGGAACCTGGTCGCGCGACTATCTAGGTAGTCCTCGAGAACCTCGACCAGCGCGGCTTCGATAGGCAGATAGCGGTCTTTGCCGCCTTTGCCGCGGACGTGGATGATCGCGGTGTTGTTATCGGCGGGTCGGACGTCGCCGATGTTCGCGCGGAGAAGTTCGTCGGCGCGAAGCCCCGCGAGTAGAGAGGTCAGGATGATCGCCTTATCGCGGGCCACCCAGTCGCTGGCGCGGTGCTCGCGGTCTTCGCTAAGAGTATCGAGCAGCCGTTTGAGCGTGTTCGGCGCAAGGCTTTTCGGCAGTGTCTTGGCGATCTTGGGTCGGCCCACCATCGGCATCGGATTAGCGGGAATGAGTTCGCAGGTGAAGAGGAAGGCGCACAATACGTTCCAGGTCGACCAGCACCGCTGGATCGAGGCCGCCTCGTGAGTTTGGGCGTACTGCGCGAATGCACCGCGCATGCTTGCAGTTGTTATGTCGCTCAACGCCATTGCTGGCAGGTCGCTGCCGCTTCCGGCGATGAGCGCGGCGATGGCGTCGAAGTCCTGGCGGTAGGCCTTCATCGTGTGTGCTGACGGTTTGCGGGTGCCACGGTCGGCCAGAAACGCCGCGAACCACTCGGGGCGCCCGCGGGGTTCCCCGACACCTTCCATACCGTTAGCCTAGCTTAGTTCGTGGATAACGAATGTTATCCATGAAGCTCGCGTGTCGTCTGCAGGCCGAGCGGGGAAGTGCCCTTCAGCCGGGTTGGGCGTGCAGGGAACGATCGCTTCAGCGGCTTCCGTCTAGCCGTTCGGCGCGAAGGGGAGTGGTGGATCGTCTCAGGCTGGGTCACTTAGGTGTCAGGTATGCCCGGCGTCTGGGCGACAGTTTCCTGAATGCCTGTGATCGATCTGCTGATGGAATTCTGGAACTCATAAGCCTCGGCAAGGTTTTCCTGGGAGGAGACGGTGTCGGGGTGGTCGGGGCCCAGCAGTCGGGTGCGGTCTGCGAGGACACTCTTGAACAGTTCGATGGCGTGCTGTGTTCTGTGCGCCGAGCGATGCACGGCCGCCAGGTTGTGTCGCGCGGTCAGTGTGTCAGGGTGCTCAGCGCCCAGCACTCGGCTCGTATCGGCGACGACTGCTTCGATGAGTGCCCTTGCCTGTTCCAGCTTTCCGGCTTCGCGGTAGGCTCCGGCGACGTTGTTGCGACTGCGCAGAGTTCCTGGGTGGTCAGGGCCAAGTACGTTCGCACGGTCGGCGGCGATCGATGCGAACAGCGGGATAGCCTCATCTGCCTTCCCGGCCGCCATGTAGGCGCCGGCGAGATTGTTGCGGCTTCGAAGAGTAGCGGGATGAGTTCTGCCGAGAATTCGTGTGCGGCCGGCGAGGACAGATTCGAAAAGGCTCGCGGCGTGGTCGAGGTGACCGGCAGATTGATGGGCGTAGGCAAGGTTGTTGACGGAGGCCAAGGTCCGGGGATGATTACTGCCCAGTAGCTGCTGGTGTTCCTCTGCGTTCGACTCGAACAGGGCAATTGCGACATCGAGCTGACCCGCTGATTCGTACGCGTAGGCGAGGGTGTTGCGGGCGGCGATAGTGTCCAGGTGGTGGGTGCCGAGTAGCCGTTCCGTATCCTTAACGAGGCGCTGCCCGAGTTCTATTGCTCGGGTGGCATTTTCGGCCTCGAGTAGATGCCGTACCGCCCAATGGCGAGCGGCCAGCGCCCTCTTGATCAGCTCGCTCGACACGACATCATCCGCGTTCGGCAGCACCGTGCGAAGGATGATGACCCCGAGGCGTTGGCGACACGGTCAATTCAGCGCATCCTCGGCTAGGGCGAGGTTCTCCCGAATGGTCTCAATCAGGGGGTGATCAGAACCTAGCGCCCGCTCGGTGTCGGCAAGCGTCGACAAGAACATGGGGACCGCTTTGGCCGGGGCTTTTGCCAGCCGGTAGGCGTTAGCGACGTTGTGCCGAGTGCGGAGGGTGTGCGGATGGGCGGGTCCCAGGACCTGGGCGCGGATACCGACAAGTGGTTCCAGTATCGCGATGGCCTCGTCCAACCGACTCGCCGCTTGATAAGCGACGGCTACGTTGTTGCGCGAAGTCAGGGTATCGGGGTGTCTGTCGCCAAGCACCCGCTCGCGGACAACGAGCAGCGTCTCGTTGGCTGTAATGGCCTCGTCGAGACGACCAGCCGTTAAGTAGCCGAGCGCGAGGTTATTCCACGTTATGAGGGTGTCGGGATGATCACTGCCGAGCACGCGGATCCGATCAGCGAGGACATCTTCGTACAACGAGATGGCCTCATCGACGCGGCCCGCGGATTCGTAGACGTAGGCCAGGTTGTTTCGGGTGGCGAGGGTGTCGGGGTGGTCGAATCCGATTACTGACCGCTGGTCGGTGACGACCTTTTCGAACTCGGTCACTGCCGCGTCGATCATGCCGGCGGATTCATGCGCGCTTGCGAGATTGTTACGGGATATGAGTGTGTCGGGATGGCTGGCACCGAGAAGCCGTGTTCGGTCGGCGATCACCGCCTCGTACATGGCGATCGCATCGCTTAGTCGGCCGGCCGATTCGAGCGCATCAGCGAGATTGTTGCGCGTTGTCAGGGTATCGGGGTGATCGCCACCGAGCACGCGGATACGCCCGGAAAGGACAGCCTCGTACATGGCGATCGCCTCGTCGGAGCGGCCCGCAGCCTCCAGGGCGTCAGCGAGGTTGTTACGGTATGCCAGCCTACTCGGATCGTCACCTCCCAAGACGCGCTGAGAGTCATCGACTACCGATTCGTGGAGTGAAATCGCGTCGTCCGAGCGTCCTGCTAATTCGTACGCCCGCGCGAGATCGCTTCGGGAACTGAGGCTTTGGGGATGATCGACGCCTAGGAGTCGGGCAGTATCAGCAGCGACCCGCTCGCCAAGACTGATAGCGCTGGTCAGATCGACCGCACCGATCAGCTGGCGGACGGCCCATTGCCGAGCCGAAAGCGCACGCTGAGAAGCTGCGGTCACGACACGTCGTCTTCCTGCAGTGCCTCCCAGAGCGCTTCGGCGTGAGACACAAGCCACGAGCCCTCGTTCCTGCGGCTCCAAGCCTCAGACGAGTCAAACAGCTCAGGTTCGATCAAGTCCAAGACACCGGACGCAAGGGAAGAAAAAGTCCCATCTGCGCGATACCGTTCCCAGAGCACCCGCGCCATAAGTCGGTGCATGATCACCGCGTCACCGCTGAAAGACCACGACAACACCGAGCCGTCAACGCATTTGGCTAACGCATCGTCTATGGCTCCGGTTGAGGCGTGAGTGAAATCTGAGATGCCCCGCAGAAGAGTTCGGGGTACACCTTCGGGCGACAAAAGGGCAATGGTTCCGATGACGGTACTGCATATGCCACCCGGGTCGGAGGACACCACCGCATCGACGTTCATCATCAAAGCGGCCGCGATCGAACGCGGGTAGCCGCCTCCTTCGCGGCGGGGCATGATCTCGACGACCGTCCGTTCTTGCAGCAATGCGAAGTAAGCACCGTAGTCGAGCCGTCGCGCCTTGATGGTCGCGGCGGCCGACGAAAGGGCGAGCGGCAGGTGGCCGAGTTCTTCGGCGATGCGCGACGCGCCCGCCTGGTCATCGAGCCCAGTTCGCTGAGTCAAGTAGCCGATTGACTCTTCCGGGGTGTATTCGCTCACGTCGATCGGCGTTCCAAGCTCGGTGAATGACCGGCTCGTACTGGTGATGACCACGCGGGTGCCAACTGGTGGAATGTACTTCTTCAATTCATCGGGATCGGTGGCGTTGTCGAAGACCAGCAAAGCGTCACCGACGCGTCTGCTCGCCAGGTGTTCGGTCAACCGCCGGGCTGATTCGGCTGAATCTCCTTTGGGGTCTGCGACATTGAGCCGTTCTGCGATCCGAGCTAGTCCGGTGACCATCTCGCCTACCGTTTCGGCGTTCACCCAGCCCACGACACCGCAGCCCTCGACGATTTTCGACCGGGCATAGGCGGCGGCAAGTTGCGTCTTCCCGACGCCACGCATACCGGTCAAGGCACACACGACGGCGATCGGATTCCGATCCAGGGACTGCGAGAGCCGAGTGAGTGTGTTCCTTGTGATGAATGCCGGTGGCAGTCCAGGAATCTCACCTACGACGACCTGATGTGACGTCGCTTGTCGCGAGGCTGGGGGATGGCGGGAACTGAGGTCAAGTTGGCCTCTCTCGACGTCCACCGCCTCGCCGTCGGGGGTCACCTCAGTGGGTGGGAGCGACTTCCGCACAGCATCGACGAGGATGTTCCGTACAACGGTGGCGACGGCGCTTGTGGGGTTGGTAGCAGAAAGAATTGTGCTGTGGTCTCCGGGGAGCGCCCGCGGCTCGGCGAAGGGTCCTCTGGCCGAGGCCACCGGCACAACGCCGTCTTCGAGGCCGTAGAAGACGTGGAACGGTATCCGGCAGAATCTATCTGAATCGTACGGCGCGTTCACTATCTGATTGAGCACCCGTGCTTGGGCTGCTTTGACTGGTTCGGAGTTTGGCCGCAATTGCAGCTCTTGCACGTTGCGTGAGCGCAAGATAGTCCGCCGCGTGGACATCATGAAGTCTGAACCATCGTTGGGGCAGGCCAGTAGGACCACAGCGCGTATGCGGCGTAAATCGTGTCCGCGCCCGTCGTCGAGCATGCGTGCAAGGAAGCGCTGTATGACAAGGCCGCCTTGGCTATGGCCGACCAGCACCAGCTCGTCGTGTTCGCGGCACTGGTGTTCCAAGAATGTCCGCAGCCAGTCTGCCAGCGCGTCCAGGTCTGGGCGGCGCCTCATGCGATTGACAACGACCTTCTTGGAGCTGTACTCGAATTTCGGGAACGCGTATCTCTCGCCGACGTCCGGCAGTTGTTGCAGCTGAGTCAGCAGTGGTTGCCATACGTCTTGGGAGGAGAAGATGCCGTGTATGAAGACCGCGGCTGAGCCCACGAGCATCTCCTCCGACGAGACGGTGTCTGACGTGGATAACATGCTATCGGGCGTGGTTAGGGTTGCGCTGCGCTGCGAGTTCACGAGATTCCGGGGAGCCGAAATAGTCGGCAGTTATCGGAAATGTCGCCGATCCACGCTAACGTGGTAAACGTGGCGCCATCCAAGTCGACGATTTACCAGGGCGATGACGGGCTCGAGCGAGCCCTCGTGGATCTGGTCCGAGTGGGCGCGCGTGGCCACGCCGCAGGTGTTCGTCAGCTTGCCGGACGCCTAATGCGGGCCGTTCCATCGTCGGTGCCCGACGCGGACGCATTTCGTGTGGCGCTACACGACGCTCTATCGGCGGCAGCGCCCACAGCGGGGCTCCGGTTCGACAGCGGAGCGATCCCGGCGGATGCCGAAGGGACACATTCGTTGGCCCACGTCGACGCGATCCCGAGCGGCGACGAACTGGTCGTCGATGACGCTGTGGCGGCGCAACTACACGAGATTGTGACAGAGCGTGAGCGTCGCGCTGAGCTGGCACGAGCGGGCGTCGCGGTGAGCCGGACCGTGTTGTTTTGGGGCCCACCGGGTGTGGGCAAGACCCTCGCCGCCCGTTGGATCGCGCAGCGGCTCGAATTGCCGTTGGTGACACTGGATCTCGCTGCGGTCGTCTCCAGCTACCTGGGCAGTTCCGGCCGTAACATCCGATCGGTACTGCAGTTCGCAAAGTCGGGCCCGTGCGTACTTCTGCTCGATGAATTCGACGCGGTCGCGAAGCGCCGCGACGACGACACCGACATCGGCGAGTTGAAGCGCATTGTCAACGTGATCCTTGTCGAGCTGGATCGATGGCCGGAGACGAGTCTGTTGGTCGCCGCAACGAACCATCCCCAGTTGCTCGATGAAGCCGTCGATCGCCGCTTCGATCGCATCATCGAATTTGCGCTCCCCGGCGGCGCTGAACGGCGCACACTGCTGGCCAACCTGAAATGCAGGGACGTCTCGGCAGAGGTAGTGGACGTGGCCGCAACAATCTGGGAAGGACACAGTCACGCGGTCATTCTGCGTTTCTGGGATCTCTGCAGGCGCAGGGCAATTCTCAACAATCGGACTATGGAGGACGTCGTAGTGACAGAACTCGTCACGCAGTTTCCGACCAGCGATGCGCGTAACCAGGTCTGGCAAGTTGCACACGATCGGCTAGGGATGTCGAATCGGAGCATCGCAACTCTCGCCGGCGTCAGCCACCCCACCGTTGCCAGCGGTATCCGGCAAGCCACGGAAGCGCTGTGACGACCCCGGGTTCGACAGCCGGAGTCGCCCGCCGGCTGTTGCTCAATGGTGAAGCGATGCGATTCGAGGTCGAGCCCGCCCCAACGGGTGGTGGACCGAAGTACAACCCATTCACTTCTGAACAAGCTCGGGAGTGGCTACTCCCGCAGATCCGTTCCACGCGTGCCGGATTGCGAGAATTGCCTGACGAGCTGCGGGCCGTGGACCGCATCTACATCGAAGCCAAGCTCTTCCCGAATTATCTTGCTCCGACGTACTATCCGGAAGCTCTGCTCGGATACATCGGTGCGGTCCCAGTGGGTTCAAGGTCGGACGCCAGCATCCTGCGCACAGCGGCGCAAGCTCGGCCGAGCGGGACCCGCCGACTCATCCTTGCAGTCGATGACACAGCACTCGAGCGGCTCGAATCACTTGTCGATGCCCCGGGCCCTGGCCGCAGCGCCCAGCAGGCGTTCGAACAGATTCGACGCCTCGAGGAAGTCGCCTCGCCTGCGGTGAGTTCCGTTCTGCGCGTGGATCCCGAGCAGAGTATCGGCGAGCAAGTGAGCTCTCTCTATGAGGCAGTGCTGCACCCGCGCGCTGTGCGGTCCGGCGAGCCCGTAGCGATCGACGCTGCAACGCTGGATCGCTGGGTATCGCTGGTGGAATCATACGGCGGTACCGTGCACGGCGACTTTCTTCGTACCGTCGGGGGATTGACTTTCGTCCCAGTGCGGGTGGCGGACGCGGATGCACCGCAATTAGCGAGGTTCAACCCGCTACGGGCGCTGCGACCGATGCCCGCTATCCGACCGCGGCCTCGGTTCGGGTTGCGCAGTGCGAGCCGGATTCGGCCCCCCACTGTTCCGGACCCCATTGCTGACGTCACGACTGTGGCGGTATTCGACGGCGGCGTCCGCGATCCGGATCAGCTTGGGCTGTTCCCAATTCCGGTGATCGATCTGACGCCGGAGCCGATCGAGGCCGACGATGTTGATCATGGCACCGGTGTTACCGGCGCCGTACTTTACGGACTGTTGCGCTCAGGTGATCAGGCGGCGCAGCCACCTCTGCCCGTGGAGAGCTTTCGGGTCATGCCACCGCCGTATGACCCGGGGGACCTCGATGGGTACTGGATCCTTGACCAGATCAAGGACATTCTGACCGAGGGTCGGCACAAGCTGGTCAATTTGAGTCTGGGACCGACTCTAGCTGTCGAGGACGACAACGAGCCGAACCGGTGGACCGCAGAACTGGATCAATTGGCGTGGGAGCGCGACATCGTCTTCGTGGTCGCGGCTGGAAATGACGGAAACCAAGATCGCGATACTGGGCTACATCGAGTGCAAGTGCCAGCCGACATGGCCAACGCGATTTCGGTCGGTGCTTGCGATGTGCCCGCTCCCGATCGGCCGTGGACGCGCGCACCCTACTCATCAATGGGTCCCGGACGCCCCGGAAATCGGACCCAGCCGCTGGGCGTTCAGTTCGGCGGAGTGGATGACCGGATGTTCGACGTCTTGTGTGCCGACGGAACGTTTTTGGAGGCGACGGGCACGAGCTTTGCCGCGCCGGTCGTCACTCACGCACTTGCGGACCTCACAACGCGGCTACCTCGGGTGAACAGCAGCGTACTTCGAGCGTTCCCAGTGCATTTCGCCGAACGCCATCGCGCCTTCAAGAAGCGGCAGGACGAGTTCGGCTTTGGGCGGCTGCCTTTGTCGTTCGCCGACGCGATGGAATGCACCCCGGACCAAGTGCACGTGCTGTTCGTCGATGAGATCGCGCGTGGAGACATCGTGGGCTACCAATTGCCGCTGCCCCGATACTTCACTGGACCGGCAAAGATGTCGGTCACCCTTGCCTATGCCTCACCCGTGGAGCCGACCCAGCCCACCGAGTACACCTCTGCCTCGCTCGAACTGACATTGCGTCCGCACCGCAACATGTTTCGATTTTCTCCGCCGACGGGATCCGACGAGCCAGCCAGGGAAATCGACCTCGCCTCGTCCGAGGCGCGAACCCTGTTGATGGAGGGATGGAAAGCCGGTCAGGAACCGGTCGCCAAAACCCTCACGAACACAACAAGTTTGAATGAGGCAGATCTGCGCGACTCGGGCAAGTGGGAAACGTTGCGACATTACAGAGTCAATTTCACCGCGGGCGAACTCGATAGCGCGAGGCTGGAGGTGCGCTATGTCGCCCGCCGAGCGGGAGCTTTGGACGGTTCGCCGACCGAGGTGCCTTTTGCCATGCTCGTCTCGGTGTCAGACTCTGGCGGGAACGGCACGTTGTACGACGACATTGCCGCGCAATTTACTGCCTTGCGGCCGGTCCAGCGGGTCGCCGCGGGGCGGGTCCGGCTGCGCGGAGCCCAGCAGAACACTTGGTACTAGGTGGAGCGATAGGAATGAGCGCGACGCACATTCGGGACGAAGCGCTAGCACTCGGATACCTCGGCAATGCAGCCTTGGCGATGATGCGCAGCGTGTTCCGTGAGCAGATGCCGCGATTTCCTGCCCTCGACGAGGCCGATGAAGTCGATGACTTGGTGAACGAATTTTTCGAAGCAAAGGGTGCCGGCTATGCGAATGCGGTCACCGCGGTTCCCGACGATGCGGCTGCCTACCGTCTCACCGGCAAATGGGTCAAGCACTGGCTGGTCGACCGAGTTCGTAAGCGCCCGTGGGGAGCACTACGAAACCGGCTCGAAAAACGTCTGGAACGCTCAGATCTCTTCTCGCCATCGGCGCTGGCACATCACTGGATCCTCACGAATGGCGACGATATTGATCTGCTGGTCGCGCCCGATGAACTGCGCTCTATCGCGGCCGGCGCGCCGGTCGAGTTGGCCCAGTTGAGGGGCGATGGCCCCGTGCCATTGGGTCGCCCGGGGCAACTGGAGGAGATGTTACGGCGGGTTCTGGCCGCGGCCGGCCGACTCCATATCACCGACCTCACCGATATCTGCGCCGACCGGTTCCCATCCTTGTTAGACGCAAATGATGCCTTCGACGTGACGCCCGAGATTGATTGGGAGGTCATTGAAGAGACAGTGTCTGGTCCTGATAGCGCTGCGATTGCCGAGACGCAACTCAGTCACGAACACGTTGCCGCCCAACTGATGTCGACGTTGACCGCCCGGGACCGCACAGTGATCCGATTCCTTAACGACCCACGTGGACTCGCGAACGAACTTGGCGTGGGCCGCAGCAGCGCCTACAGCCTAGTTGCCACGCTTCGGGCACGTCTGATCGAGATTGCCGGTGATGCCGAGCGAGGCCGCGAGGTCGTTGCGGCTCTGGTCAGTCTGGTGCTGGACGATGGAGCCGTTGTCCCGTCAGTAGATGACATGACTATGGAGGGTTCGAATGTCGTCTGAGTCGTCCGAGCGCTGGTTAGAACTCGCGCGACGTGCCCCGATTGGCCCGAAGCGCGGCGGGCTTCTGCGCAGCTCCAGCACAACCGACGACGTTTCAGCGGGCCAACTGCGTCAGGCGTGCTGGGGTGAGTCGACCGTCGTCCTCCTCGTCGTGAGTGTCGACGACACTTCTGCGCGAGCCCACGCTGTTCCCGTGTCTCTGGAGGCCGGCGTAGAAGACAAGGCGACTGTGATCGTGGAAGCCGACGCCAGCCCGCTATATGGACCCATTGCGATTTGGCCAGACGCAGCAGCCGAGATTCCGTTTGGAGTGCTGGACACGATTATCGCGTCAATCCCTCGTTCGTTACTCGAAATCATCACCGGCGCAACAACAAATCCTGGCACAAAGGAAGGGCTGCGTAGAGGAAAATTCGACCCGCCGCTCGGGTCGGGAGCGGCGATGGCGATCGACGAGCTCTTCGATGCTTTCGAGGCGCTCCAGGCAGCACCGGGGCTGCGCATCAGTGATTCGGTGAAATCGGTTGCACAACTTGATATTCCGCTACCAACCATCGTGACTACGTTGCACGTTACTCAGGCTCGTGCCATGGCCATTCGCATAGGGAAGGAATCGCTGACGCGCGACGAAGCCCAACAGCTCGCTGCGGCAGCCGGTCTCGCCGTCGACGATGTCCTTGCCGCCGTCGCGCCACTACCGAAGGATCTCGCGCGCGAACTGCAAGAGCCGCGCTGGCGCCCGCACATCCGACAGCGCGCGGTCGATGGAGACGAAGATGCAGCGCGAACACAGTTTGGCTACGAGGCCTACCAGCTCGCCGCGCGAGAAACCGGCCAAGGACGGCAACAATGGAGACAACGCCTGGAAGCGATAATCGCAGCAGAAGGCAGTTAGGCCCGTGCCGCGAACATTCGACGCCGTGCCTGCCCAAGTCGACGCAATGGTGCGTGTGTGGGAAGCGCGGGGCGGCAGTCGAGATGATTTGACGCGTGATGCGTTTGCTGCGCTCGAAGGTCGAGGTGACCTCACTGTGCTGAGTGTGCCAGAGTTCGTGCCTCACGATTCCCAACGGGGCTGTTCCGTCGCCGGTGGGTATCGATGGGATCCGCCGACGCTGATCGTGACGCAGTCGATGTCATGGCGGCGCCAGCAATTCACGCTGCTACACGAACTCGGCCACCACATCCAGAAGACCGACATCGCCCTCGGCACTGCAATCGTCGAGCACCGTGAGCCTGAGGCGTTCGAGGATGCGAGCTGCGATGCGTTTGCCGCACGCATGTTGCTTCCCGATGATCTCGTCGAGGCGCACATCCACGGTTCTGGGCCCACGGTCAGTACCGCAACTGGGTTGTTCGCGGCCTCCAATGCCTCCCGGGCGGCGATTTGCGTCCGCCTCGTCGGACGGCTCCGATCAGCTGGGGTGGTCGCCGTGCTCGACGGCGATGGCATCGTCACCTTCGCGGCCGCGTGCGGCGGATTGTTTCCGCCCGCACGCGGTAGCGATCAGTGCGCCAACCTGCTTGTCCAGGCGGCGATGCGTGCGGATCGAGACGGTCGTGTGGTCACGCGCGACGACGCAAAGATCTGGTACCGCGGTGGCCACACCTCCGACCTGCTCTACGGCCAAGCGGCTTGGGCAGGAGATCGGCTGTTCCTGACGATGGTCTCCTACGGGGCGCCGTGGCTGACGTTCTCACCGCCCCGAGATAGCACGGCCGACCAGGCTCCCGACGCCTGGGATGAATGCGAACACTGTCACCAGGAGTTTGTTGCAGAGGGTGTCTGCGGCGGCTGCGAGCATCCCCGCTGCCCGTCAGGTCACTGCGGCTGCACCGCCAACACCGAACAGACCTGCACAGAGTGTTTCTTATGCAAGCACCCCAGCCAATTCGACACTGGCTCCACGGTGTGCCGGGATTGCGCGAGCTGACAACGGGCTCCACGCTCAGGGTGTTCTGGACGATTTCGACGTTGTCCCGTCTCTAACTGTTGAACAGGCGAATGCCTGCATCCAGGAAGAGTGGAAAGGAGCCCGCTGTGGCGCCCCAGGACAATATCCAGATCTACATCGACGGTGAACCAATCACAGTCAAGCACCGGCGCCTTACCGGCGCCCAGCTCGTCGCTCTCGTCACGCCGCCCGCCGACCACGTGTGGCTCGATATCGCCGACGCGCAAGATGAGTCGATCGCCCCGACCGAGGTCGTGGCCATCGAGGAAAACATCCGCTTCTACACCGACCGCCCGCGCACCATCTACATCGACAAGATCCCGTACCAGGTGCGCACCGCCGTGCTCACCGAAACGCAGTTGCGGGATTTGCCTACTCCGCCGATCGCCGACGACTACGGCATCTGGAAGGACATTCCCGATGACCTCGATGATCCGATCAAGGCCGGCGAGATCGTCCACATCGTTGACGGGGACCGCTTCTTCACAAAGGCGCTGCCGAAGAGAGAGCTGCACGTCATCGTCAACCGAAAGCACACGGTGACCCTTCACGGCGCTCGCCAGACCGGCATGTCGATCAAGGAGGCCGCCATCGCCCAAGATGTGCCGATCCAGCTGGACTTCCTGCTGTCCCGCAAGACCAGCGCAAAATTCGACCAGGTCGGTGACGACGAGCAGATCCGGGTCCACGATGGCGACGAGTTCCGCGCCGTCGACGGGGATGACAACTCGTGACGACCACGCCAATCAGCTCGGCCGTCACGGGCGCGGTTCAAGAGGTCCAAGAGACGTTCGCCGAATCCGCCGTCACCGTCACCGCCACCGGTGACGGTGGCGCGTGGGTGGTCATCGACCCGATCCCGCTCAGCTCCACCTACGCACAGGACAGCTCCTGGATCGCCTTCCTCATCACGTTCGCCTACCCGGAGGCAGACGTTTATCCGCATTTCGTGCGACCTGACTTGAAGCGCACTGACGGCGCGGCCCTTGGTGAGGGGTTCTCGCCCACGACGTGGGGCCCGGCGGGGGAGCCGGGAATGCAGCTGTCTCGGAGAAGTAATCGGCTCAACCCTGCCGTCGACACGGCCGCGACCAAAGTCCTGAAGGTGCTCAAATGGCTCAACGAACGGTAGATGCGCCTTGGTCGGTGGTGATCACCGCCGGGCAGTGGGCTGTGCTGCGGGATCATCTATTTCGTGGTGACGGTGACGAGCACGGCGCCGTGCTGCGATGCGGTATAGCGCGAAGCGCGCGCGGCACCAGACTGCTGGTTCGCGATGTGGTGGTTGCCGTGGACGGTGTCGACTACGTCGAGGGAACCCGCGGTTACCGGAAGCTCGCCGCGGGCTTCGTTGCCGATGCGATCGACGCCTGCGCACAACAGGGGTTGGCCTACCTCGCGGTGCACAACCACGGGGGTCGCGACCGAGTAGCCTTCTCAGGCACTGACATGGCGTCCCACGAACGTGGCTATCCGGCGCTGCTCGATATCAACGGCGGCGTCCCGGTAGGAGCGTTGGTGTTCGCCGAGAGTGCCGTTGCTGGCGATATCTGGACGAGCGACGGGCAGCGTCACGCTCTCACCCACCTGCGCGTGATGGGTAGACCGCAGCTCACTATTACCCCCGAGCCCGTCCCAGCCCAAGTTGCAGATTCGACCTACGATCGTCAAACGCGGGTCTTCGGCGATCGCGGTCAGGCGCTTCTTGGGCAATCGAAGGTTGCTGTCGTCGGGCTCGGCGGGGCTGGATCGCTTATCGCTGAATACCTCGCCCGCCTCGGGGTCGGGCATCTGGTGTTCATCGACCCCGACCGGCTCGACCCGACGAATCTTCCGAGGGTCGTCGGTGCTCGCCGACTTGACGCGATGTCCTGGCTTCGGGGCAGCACGCGACCGCAGTGGATGCGAGAGCTCGGAGCCCGCATCGCAACACCAAAGGTGAAAATCGCCGCGCGAGTTGCTCGCCAAGCCTCTCGTAGCGTCCGGATCTCCGCGGTGGCGCGCTCGGTGGTCGACGCTGACGTTGCGGCGCTGCTGACCGACTGCGATCATATTTTCCTTGCCGCAGACTCGGCGCTCGCCCGCCGCGTCGTCAACTCCATAACTCATCAGTACCTGATCCCGAATACTCAAGTCGGCGCTAAGGTTTCGGTCGTCGATGGCCAGGTCGCCGACATTTTCTCCGTGTCGCGGATGAGCAACCCGGGAAGCGGCTGCCTGCAGTGCAATGGTCTGATCCCCGCCTGGCGTTTGACCGAGGAAGCCACAGGGGAAGTCCAACGCCGCCGTCAGCGCTATATCGTAGATGAGAACATCCATGCCCCGAGCGTGATCTCACTCAACGCGGTCGCCGCAGCCAGAGCAGTCGACGACTGGCTCATGATGGTTGGGGGCCTGGTAGATCCGGCCGCCGGAGCCGATCATTGGGTCGAATACCACCCTCTCACCGACGACGTCGTCGAACTCCGTCCTGCAAAGTCACCGGGCTGCTTGCACTGTGGCTCAACGCGTTTCGCGATCGGCGACGGCGCGCCGTTGCTGGCACGAGGGGGCGAACCTATGCGGAGGGCTGAACGGCTAGGCTACGGTCTGAGCTCGGGTAGTTCGGGGTCTCGCCCTATTCGATCGACGTGATCCGACACGCGTTCTGGCGCTGGCGAAGTTCGACGACTGGGGTTCCGCGTCTCGACTCAAATTACTTTTGATCGAGGCCCGCCGCCCAGGTTGGCCGCTACGACCGAGAGTGGGAGCAACCGTCCTCAGTCGGCTGGCAGTTCGTTGGAGCGGGATGCTCCGTCGCTGTGCGAACAACTGGGTGCTGTGCGCAATTCACCCGATTGCCGGTGCGCTCCCTACTCAGCGACGCATGCACCTCGACTCGTCGGGTGGAGGGAGCTGTTTGTTGTCATCTGAGTGACAACCAGTGTCCATGTCCGTCGTCCGCACGGTACATGCTTCATTGGGCGAGCCGGGGAACGAAGCTTCTTAATAGACCAGCGCTTCAATCAATGGGCAGCGGGGGCTGTTCCCCGTTCGTGGTTTGGCTCTGCGCAAAGATATCGCGGGCGAAGGCTCGGAAGTCGGGATCAAGGCGGGCCACGGTGACAAGGAACCCGCACACGTCGGCCAGTAGCTTCGCCGCGAACGGATCGGCTGCCTGGCCGAAGGCATCCACAACGTTTGCTTGTTCCTTGGCCAGTGTGGCCTCGGCGGCCCACTCGGCATAGCGGAGTTCATCAGTCATCACGTTGGGCCGGCGGAGGTGACGCGTGAGGAGATCGAGCAAGCGTGGATACCAGGGTGGAAGAACACCATCGTCGGTGTCCTTCTCAGCGTCGGGAGGAGCGTATTTTGCTAGGGCTGCCGCAAGCGCTTTCTTTTCCCTCAAGGCAATCTGCCCGCCGAAGAGATACTGCTGCAGTGCGGTGTTTGGATCCGAGATATGCACGGCGCGTACATATCTCGCGGCGTGCGCCAGTGAGAGTGTGTATAGCCAGGCGCAGTCGACGAATAGGGCGCGGTGCGCCGGCTCGTCAGGACGAAGGTGCTTGGCCGCCGTTGCGAGGTGGGCCACGACCTGGAGCAAGTTCCGATGTTCGTCGTAGACCCAGTAGTCGAATTGTCGGTATTCGACCAGTTTTTCGATTCTGCGGTCGAGGCTGGTCATCGCTTTCATGGCCGCAGCGACGCGACCTTCGTCGAATAGCAACGCGAGCGGGCCGCTATCAAGCGGCATGTTCGTGGGGTGATACTCCTCCAGACGGGCGAGGTCGGTCGGTTCCAACACCGAAATCTGCAGGCGTGCTGCCAGCTGCCGGGCGGCCGCAACGACACCTCCCGAGCGGACCATCCAAGCGTCGTCTGCGGAGAAGAAATCTGACACGCCGCGGACCCAAAACATCCGTTCAGTGGAGCCGCGTTGTGACGTCTTGCAGTCGGAGATCACGGTCCGCAGCGCGAAGCCGGGTGCGACAACGATGCCCAATACGTCCAAGTCCGTGAACGTCTCGTGCTGCGCGCCCTTGCGAGTCGTTGGCACGTGAGCCCGCAGTGGAACATCGACGCGCGTGGTGAAGCCCATGCGCCACAGCAGCCGCCGTGAGGCCACCTTCAGGCCAAGGTCAAGCTCCGTCACAACGCCGACCTTCCCATAGCCGCGTCCATGATGCTGCGGTACTCACCAGCGCTCAGGGTGGTCTTGCGCCGTCGTTTGGCGACGGTTTGCAGTGGTGCTTCGTAGGTCGAACTTGATGACAGTAGCCCGCGAGCGTCGTCGTCGCCCGCACGCGCCTCGAGCTGCTCTCCGAATGTGAGGAGGTCTCGGGCCAGGCGCACGGCGGCGAGGTTGTCTTCGGTGGCGATCAGCTGCGGCGCAACCCAGTTCCCTGATGGGACGAAGTCGACGATCTGCATCCGGTACAGGAGTTGGTACTGGCGCTGGTGCGAGCTGTGAGGACGAAGACGGTGATTGCGGTTGGGGTCCAATAGGGCGGTGAGCACCGCCGCCGGGTACTTCGTGCTGGTCGCCCCGCCGAAATGCTCCCCGCAGCGCACACAAGCCAGGACGGCTAGAGCCTTGTCTAACACCGGTTTCCGCACGGTCAGCAAGCTGGCATCGGGGACATAGGGCACTGCGGCGAATGGTTGATCGTGCCCACCAGGTGTTTGGACCGATGGAGCAAGAATGAATCCGCGGGCGATCGCGTCGGCAAGGGCGGGATGTTGGTCTGCATCCAGCGGCAAACCCTGGTGAGCACGCACCGCTTGAAGCTCCTCGGCGAATCGGCCAGACCCGTGTTGTTCCATCAGCGTGGCAAGTAGCTCTGGGTTCTCGAAGCCGAAGAACGGCGAGTACAGGATCTCACCCTCGATCAGATCGATGCTCTTGACGAGTTGGGAGGCCTTGCCCAGCTCCAGAAGGCGCGGGATGTCACTGCGGTCGAGCCCGAGTGTCGCCTCCAGCGATTCCGCCGGCACCGGACTGGTCGCTAACCTGTCGACGATCGCGACCATCTGTTGTTCTAGCGTGCTGGGCGACCCGGCTCGCCAGGTGCCGCCGAGGCGGTCGTAGAGATCCTCATAGATCGGCACGGTCTCGTTGAACGAGACGATCTTCTGCCCGCTGCGATGTACGTTGCTGACCATGTCGGCGCGCTCGAGCGCATCGACAACATCCCGAAAGGCGTACGGGCTCACGTCGAGTTGCTCGGCAACGATGGTCTTGAGCGACTCCGCGTCCGCGATGATGTCTTGACCGCGGATCAGCGAGGCCAGACTCGCAGCCATGCCGATGAGACGGGTATCGGACAGGGGCGCCAGCGTCGAGCTATTCGGATCGACGTTGCGCAGCCCGGCATGGACGTCACCGCACCGCAGTCCCGCTTTGAAGTCTGCGAGCGAATCCTGTGAATGCACTGTACAAGCTTACCCACCCCCGGCGGGGTGGGGCCGATCATGTGCTGTTGACGCAGCCCAGCTTCGTCGATCAACCACCAGCCCCGACTGTGCCCTCGTTACACAGCTACGCACGCTACGCCGATTGATGTGTACTTCGCCGAACCCGGACATGTGGGAAACTCACTTCATGAATAATGAAGATATCCTTGAAAGGTGACTAACTATCTTGGGGCGCAGGACAATTGATGTTTGTGAACCGTCACTGCTGCGAAAGTAGCCGCCGCGTACCGATGGACGGGCTTGTCGAAACCTGAGTGAATCCCCCGGCGGGGGAGCGGCCGATACTGATTGGCGCACCGCCACTCCCAGTGGAACCAACGACTAACGATCGGGAGCCAGTGAGGTCGCGGAGATGAACTGGAACCGCCAGATCCGCTGAGAATCAACAACCAATCCGGGGTCAGCCCCATTCAGTGCGATTACAGCCAGATGCGTTGAGGCCAAACAGATCGGACAGCGCTAAGTAGTTTCGTAGTGAGTGAGAACGACATGGTTGACGGCAGCACTACTAGAAAAAAGTTGACGATGAGTGGAAATCACCAGGGGCATATCTGATTCCAGCATCACCTGACATAAGGTCTACCATGCGTTAGTTGATCTAACTAGCTGTCACAGCCTGCGTTCAGCCGTTGCTCAACCTCTCGGGAACCGCAGCATCCGGGACTCTCGCACAGTGGATCCCCACCGCCGGCGATACGAAAACCGAAATCCTGGCCAGCGCCCAGACGCACTGCGCCGTTGAACGGCCAGGGGAAGCTCATCAACCAAGCCGTCATGAATACAGACCCCGGGGTGTTCTTAGCAGAGGCGGATGGACTCGTCCACCCACAACCTGACTCAGTCTATTTCATGGATAATGTAGATTATCCATGAAAATAGAGGAACCTGTTGCTGCACAGCGCGCTATTGGCGCACACTTCCGTCACAGTGACGTATTTACCGCCTACGATCCCAATCCTGCTCCGAGCACGACGTTCTGGACGACTTCGTCGTGGGCGCCATGCACGGCCTCCAGGTGACTGAGGATGTCCGACTTTCGAGGCGGTGCAAACTGGTGTGCCGTTAGCATCGCCGGTTCGGCTAACGCCTTACATGCCGGCGGCGCCGAACTGTCCATAATCTCTGTTATCGGTTAGCGCACCTAATTAGCTGGCCGGCCGTCGATCCCAATGTACATGTTGTGCCTGCGTCCGTGGACTTGCGTCGATTGCAGCGTTTCAGTGCATTTGAAATACAAGTCGCGCGCGCCCCGGCGCATAGCTTGTGCTGCCCGATACCACTTCGGGCCAACGAATTCCGCATCTAGCCGATTACACACCTCGCGTGGTCTGACGGTCCGTTCAACGGCCGCGGCCGTAGTATGGAGTCATTACGTCACTGTGACAAAATTCGAGGGCGCCACCGTTGCGCGATGGTGACCAGCCGCGACGCCGAAACCCGGGTGTTTTCAACAAGACTGAACAAGTCGAAGCTACGGGAAGGAGTATCCGAAATGGCCGCACCACAGTGCGGGTGTGCGTCTAGGTCGAACGTCGGCAGCAAAACCAGGCTGTCATCCCAGAGATCGTCCCAGTGGTGGGTGCGTAAGTATTTGACCTTGTTCAAGTCGAAGATCCCAACGTCGGAGTGGCCGTGTCGACCTCTGACGAATGCTGTGTGGCCCTGCTCCAACAGGGTGATCATCTGCTCACGACTACAGCTGCCCGTGTCGCCATCCAGGTGATACTTGACTGCAACGATGTCTCGGTAATCGGTACTGGCGGCTGGAGTCGAGTATCGGGCGATAATTTGATACTGCACAGCAATTACCTCGTCCTTGCAGGCCTGCATTGCATCGAGCGAGTAGAAACGTTAGCTGATAACGCTGATGGTTGCACGATGGGGGTTGGTATCCCCGGCATCGAAGTCTTTGAGTCCATTGACGAGTGGCGAAGCCTTGTCGCATCTGATCATGTGGTGAATGTGACTGCTGAACAGCAGACCTGAAGTGACTGGCCCAACGACTTGCCGTTGCCCACCCCACGTTGCGCCCAACCAGGTCACTCGAACTATTAATGAAGGGTCCGGGCGCGTTGATGGTCGACCAATCCGCGACTTGATCCCGATGTTGTAGAAAAAACCCCCGCAACCGGCTGCCTCAGCTCTCCGTGCACTGGTCAACGGATCCCGGCCCACTCCCCCGGGCCAAGATACCTAGGGGCTGGGATTGGCGTCAGGAGTGTCTGGTGCTGGCCCATGCGTCGACGTGTTCAGGTAGCCTTTCGCGATGTCGACTCAGCATCCGCTGGTACGCCTTCGATGCAAGAGCGTCGACCACCCGGCCGAGAGTGCCGCCGAACAGTGCCTCCCCGGTGACCTGACAGGTGTAGCGGGTACCGCCAGGAACCTCTTCAAGAATGTCGCACGTGGCGAACGGAAATCTCGACTGGGTCGATTCGAATTCCATTCGGCGAGGGAGGACGACGCGGGTGAATACGCCGACCCAGTCGTAGGTGATGCCGAATAGTCGCGCCTTGCCGTACCACCGGTCCCCCGCCTGGTAAGGCGGCTCCTTATCAGCATAAGTGGCCAGCAGGCCGGGTAGGACATGTGAAATGTTGTCCGGGTTAATGATGTAGTCCCAGACCACATGAACGGGATGTGTGATGAACACTGACGCGGTGGTGCCGTGTGCCATGGCCTACGGTACGACGAACTCAGGCTCGCAGGTGTGTGCACTAAGGAAGCTAGGCAGAAAGACCCATGGCTCTGCCGCCCAGGGGAATTGTTCCAGAGAAACGAGACGGCTCAGGTCGTGTTCCTCACATGTCTTTGGCGTAGGCGTGGCGCTTGAGGCTGACTGCGGCGACTTGAACTGCTACCTCTGGGCGCAGCAGTCTGGTGGTGGGGTCGATAAGACCTACGGCTCGTGCGAGTCGTTGCGCCACCACGGGGTTCGTGCGGGCCGCGGCTTGGACTCGCTTAACGTATTTGTTGGCGATGCGGATAGATAGTGGCCGGGTGCCGGCTATTTCGGGCAAGCTGAGGTCGGCGCCCGTTGCTAGCTTCCAGGCGTTGCTTATCGGTTTAGCGGTGCGTTGGAAGTAGCGTCGCTGCAGGTGAGCAGGGGACTTGACCCCGTGTGTTGGACACGCTCAATCCCAGGAATGTGCTGGGGGAAGCGAGATGATCCAACCCGATGGCAAGGAAAAATTACCCCGATGAGTTCAAGCGTGACGCGGTCGCGCTCTACCGGGACACCGAGGGCGCGACGAGAGCAATGATCAGAACCTGTGGATGAGCCTCGGTGAGGGGGCGTGAAAGTGGGCGCACCTTCCCGAGGATGATCTGAATATCCGAAGGTCCGATCATGAGCCGGCGTTGGCGCGCTGGTTCGGGAAGGTACGCCCATGCTCACCGTAGTTCACGATGCCATCGAGGCCAACGAAAGCACTGGCGGTGCTGGTCGGTCGTTGTTGGACGAGATCGTCCGCGACGGCGCCCGTCAGATGCTGGCCGCCGCGTTGAAGGCTGAGGTCGCCGCCTACGTGGCCCAGTTCGCCGATCAGCTCGATGAGAAGGGGCATCGGCTGGTGGTCCGCAACGGCTATCACCAGGCCCGCGAGGTGCTGACGGCAGCCGGGGCAGTTGAGGTGAAAGCACCGCGAGTCAACGACAAACGCGTCGACCCCGACACCGGTGAACGGAAACGGTTCTCCTCGGCGATCCTGCCGGCCTGGGCACGCAAGTCACCGCAGATGAGCGAAGTGCTGCCGCTGCTGTACCTGCACGGGCTGTCCACCAGCGACTTCACCCCCGCTCTGGAGCAGTTCCTGGGCTCGGGTGCCGGGCTCTCGGCCACCACGATCACCCGGCTGACCAGCCAGTGGCAGGACGAGGCCCGCGCGTTTGCCGCCCGGGACCTGTCGGGCACCGACTACGTCTACCTGTGGGTCGACGGCATCCACCTCAAGGTCCGCCTGGACCAGGAAAAGCTGTGTCTGCTGGTGATGCTCGGCGTGCGCGCGGACGGCCGCAAAGAGCTCGTGGCGATCACCGACGGCTACCGGGAATCGACCGAGTCGTGGGCTGATCTGCTGCGCGACTGTAAACGACGCGGCATGACCGCACCCGTGCTCGCCGTCGGCGATGGCGCACTCGGCTTCTGGAAAGCGGTACGCGAGGTGTTCCCGGCCACCAAAGAACAGCGGTGCTGGTTTCATAAGCAAGCCAATGTGCTTGCCGCCCTGCCGAAATCAGCGCACGCGTCGGCGTTGTCGGCGCTCAAGGAGATCTACAACGCCGAGGATATCGACAAGGCCCAGTTCGCGGTCAAGGCCTTCACGGTCGACTTCGGGGCCAAGTACCCCAAGGCGGTCGCCAAGATCACCGACGATCTGGACACCCTACTGGAGTTCTACCACTATCCCGCCGAGCACTGGATCCACCTACGCACGACAAATCCGATCGAAAGCACCTTTGCCACAGTACGTTTGAGAACCAAGGTCACCAAGGGGCCGGGATCACGTGCGGCTGGTCTGGCCATGGCCTACAAGCTCATCGACGCCGCCGCGGCCCGCTGGCGTGCCGTCAACGCACCACACCTGGTCGCCCTGGTCCGCGCCGGCGCGGTCTTCCACAAGGGCAAACTGCTCGAACGCCCCACCGAAATCACCCCACCGACACCGCCCTCAGACGGCGATCAGCAAGCCGGAACGGAGGTCGCCTGAAACACGCCGATCCACAGGTATTGACAATTCCTCGCGCGACGATCGCCCAGATCGCTGCCGAGCTCGGTGTCAGCGAGGCCACGCTCTCGGCGTGGTGCAAGTCGGCCGGGGTGCCGATTCGGCACCGCCGCGGTGTCGTAGTGGCCGAGCCTGTGCCAGGGGCCGAGAGCCCTGAGCAGGAGCTGGCCCGCCTCCGCAGTGAGGTCAAGGCGTTACGCGCCACCGAGGCGCGGTTGTCCACCGAGCGTGACATCTTGCGGTCGGCGGCCAAATATTTCGCCGGGGAGACGAACTGGTGAGCCGCTTTCAGTTTGTCGCCGACCACCTGCACGCCTTCGAGGTGAAGTGGCTCTGCGCAGTCGTCGAGGTTGCGCGTTCGTCGTTCTACGCGTGGTTGGCCGGTGCTGACGGACGAGCGGCCCGTCGGGCTGCTGACGAGGCGCTGGCCGAGCGTATCCGCGCCGTCCACGACGAGGACAACACCTACGGGGCGCCGCGGATCACCGCCGAGCTCAACGACGGTGCGCCCGAGGGGCAGCGGGTCAACCACAAGCGGGTGGCTCGGGTGATGCGCGGCGCCGGGATCGCCGGTTATCGACGCCGACGTCGGGTCAAGACGACCGTGGCGGACCCGGCGAACCAGAAGGTCCCCGACCTGCTCAAACGCGATTTCACCGCCGCGCAGGTCAACACCCGTTACGTCGGCGACATCACCTACTTGCCATTGGCGACCGGCGCCAACCTGTACCTGGCCACCGTGATCGACTGCTGTTCACGGCGGGTCGCCGGGTGGGCGATCGCCGATCACATGCGCACCGAACTGGTCATCGATGCGCTCAAAGCCGCTGCTGCACTGCGGGGTTCACTGGCTGGTGCAATATTCCATGCAGATCATGGAAGTCAGTACACCTCACGGGATTTCGCGAATCTCTGCCGCGATCTGGGGGTCGTCCAGTCGATGGGTGCGGTGGGGTCAAGTGCCGATAACGCGTTGGCCGAATCGTTCAACGCCGCCCTCAAGCGCGAGATTCTGCAAGACCGTGCCTGCTGGCCGAACGCGGCGATCTGCCGCCGTGAGGTCTTTCGGTGGCTGGCCCGCTACAACACCACACGACGGCACTCCTACTGCCGTCATTCCAGCCCCGCGACCTACGAAAGGAACCTGACACCGGCTACGCTGCCCGAAGCCGCATAACCGCAAATCCCGTGTCCACTACATGGGGGCAAGGCCCAAACGACCGCTCGAAATAGTCGTGGGCCCGCTCAATGATGCCCTTGTGTTCGGGCTCGGCTGGCTTGAGGACCACCACCTTGGTGCCCAATACCCCACGGAATGCTTGGCAGTCGCGGGTCAATTCGATTCGGCCACCACGATTTCGTCCGATCGCGCCTTCACCGTCCCAGACCAGAGTGCGCGGCACCGCGCCCAACGCTGCGATCAACTGCCACCAGCCGGCGAACAGATCCTCCGCCCGCCGCGAGGGCAGCAGGATCGCCGAGAGCCACCGCGAATAGCCCAGCACCATCGTCAGCACCGGCAACTGCGTCGGCGTCCGCGTCTGCCCGTACCCGACTGGGATCGTCGTCGGCGGGAACCACAGATCACACTGCGCGATATCGCCGGGGTCATAACTGGTGCGTCCGGCCGGATCCGGCGGCAAATACGCCGGACGCAGCTCCCGGACCCGCTCACTGAACACCGTCATCCCACGCGTCCAACCGACCCGCTCGGCGATCACCGTCGCCGGCATCGTCGGCGTCTTCTTCAGTTCGACACGGATCGCGTCCTCAAACGCATCCACCGCAGACCCCGCCGGTTTGCGCTCATACTTCGGCGGCCCCTCCGAGGCCAGCGCCGCCCGCACCGTGTTCCTTGAGATCCCCAACGTCCTGGCAATCATCTTGATCGGCAAACCCTCCGCTCGATGCAACCTGCGGATCTCAGCCCAGTCCTCCACTGACAACAACTCCCTTCTCCTCTCGGCTCGTAAGCCGAGAATCAGACGAAGGGGGTCAAAATTCGGGCGTTGACACGGGGTCAGTTTTCACACGACGCCGACACAGATCGGTTGTGCAGCATCGTCGGGACTGTGGATCTAACGGTGTTTCCGGCACTGACACGCTGAGTGATGCTCGGCGAGAAAGGTGCCGTGATGACGACACTGGACGATGTGGCGAAGAAGAAGGCGGCTGAGCAGTCCGAAGGCCAGAAGGCTGCGGTCGAACTGGTCCGATTGGCCCAGGAGCAGGGCTTGTCGCTGACCGGGCCCGACGGGCTGCTCAAGCAGTTGACCAAGACGGTCCTCGAGACCGCGCTCAATGAGGAGATGACCGAGCACCTCGGCTATGAGAAACACGACCCGCCCGAGACGGGGTCGGGCAACATCCGCAACGGCACCCGCACCAAGACGGTGCTGACCGACACCACCGGCCCGGTCGAACTTGACGTGCCGCGCGATCGGGCATCGACCTTCGAGCCTCAGATCGTCAAGAAACGCCAACGTCGCCTGAACGGCGTGGACGAGGTCGTGCTGTCGCTGTACGCGAAGGGCTTGACCACCGGTGAGATCTCGGCGCACTTCGCCGAGATCTACGGGGCGTCGGTATCCAAAGAGACGATCAGCCGCATCACCGACAAGGTGCTTGAGGAGATGAACGACTGGTCGGTGCGACCGCTGGATGAAACCTACGCCGCGATCTTCATCGACGCGATCGTGGTCAAGGTCCGCGACGGCCAAGTCGCCAACCGGCCGTTCTACGCTGCCATCGGGGTCACCCTGGCCGGGGAACGCGACATCCTCGGCTTGTGGGCCGGCACCGGCGGGGAGGGCGCCAAGTTCTGGATGAGCGTGCTCACCGACCTACGCAACCGCGGCATCAAGGACACCTTCTTCGTCGTCTGCGACGGGCTCAAGGGACTGCCCGAGGTGGTGGGCAATGTGTGGCCGCAGGCGATCGTGCAGACGTGCATCATTCATCTGCTGCGCAACACTTTTCGGCTCACGTCCCGCAAGTACTGGGACGAGATCAAGGGCGACGTCAAGCCGATCTACACTGCGGTCAACGCGACCGCGGCTCGGGCGGCGTTCGACGAGCTGGCCGAGAAATGGGGGCAGCGCTACCCGGCAGTGATCCGGCTCTGGGACAACGCCTGGGCGGAGTTCATTCCGTTCCTGGACTACGACGTGGAGATCCGGCGAGTGATCTGCTCGACGAACGCGATCGAGTCGCTCAACGCCCGCTACCGCCGCGCGATCAAGGCCCGCGGACACTTCCCCTCCGAGCAGGCGGCGCTCAAGTGCCTGTATCTGGTGACCCGATCACTGGACCCGACCGGTGTCGGCAGGGCACGATGGACGATGCGGTGGAAACCTGCCCTCAATGCGTTCGCGATCACCTTCGCCGACCGATTCCCGGCAGCCGAAACCTACTGATGAAAAACGCCGGAAACACCGTTAGCGAGATAGACCCGCATCGTCAATCGGTTGTGCAGCATCGTCATTAGTTGCGCGCCGTTTTGGCCGTGGTTCATTCGGAGATGTTGTCTTGACGGGCCGGTGTGACGTATCTAGCATTCTCTACAGCGGAGGATGCATCTGTTCAGCAGAATAGAGAGTGAGTGTTGATGGTCTGGTCGAGGAGTTCGGTGTGATGAACGCGGTCGCGGTCGATCGGGATACCCGTGAGGCTGTCGAGGCGTTCATGTTCCGGGAGGCGGAGCTACTCGATGGGGGGCAGTTCCGAGAATGGTTGGGTCTGCTCGACCCTGACATCCGGTATGTGGTTCCGGTGCGCACCACCCGTGAGGATTCCGCGGGTTGGGTGGGCGCGATCGCGCACTGGAACGACGACTACACGGGTTTGGAGATGCGGGTCCTCCGGGGCGAGACGGACTTCTCGTGGGCGGAGTCACCTCGGTCGCGGACCCGGCACTTCGTGTCCAACATCCGCACGACTGCCGGACCGGAGGCTGATGAGTTGACCGTGCGCTCAAATCTCTTGTTCTTCCGCAGCCGCGGAGACAGCGGCCGGTGGGAGTTGCTCTCGGCCGAACGCGTCGACGTGTTGCGCCGCACCGACGATTCGCTGCGGCTCGCTCGGCGCGAGGTGTTACTCGATCACTCGACGTTGCCTATCGACAACCTGTCGGTAGTCCTGTAGGGCCAGCTCCGTTCACCACCTCCGCGTGGATATCTCCGATTCCAGAAAGGGTCCAACCATATGACCACCGAAACAACCGAGACGGACTTGATCGAGATGTTGGTGAAGGCGTGACTGGCGTTATGGGTGACCTGGATGTGTCGGTCCAAGAATGCGACGTCTTGGTAGTGGGTGGGGGAATTGGCGGAGTGCGGGCAGCACTACGGGCCGCGGAGTTGGGGTCGTCGGTGATTCTGGTGGAGAAAGCGGTGGTGTCTCGGGCAGGGCCGATGACGTATGTCCACAGCCAATACGCCCCTGATCACCGGGTGCAGGGTGAGGAGATGACGGAGTGGGCGCGCGAGTTCGTGGTGGGCAGCAATTATTTGGCCGATCAGGATTGGGTGCAGCAGTACATAGCCGAGGCCTATGACAGGGTTAACGAGCAGATCGAGTGGGGTGTGCCCTATTCCACTCATGAGGATGGGTCGCTGAAGTATGTGACGGTCCGCGGCCACAACCTTGGCACGACGCTGGGTGTGGATGGTCGCGTGTGTATGGAGATCCTCAAGGAGAGGATGAAAGCGGCGGGGGTGCGACTGTTCGAGCGGGTCGATGTGATTGATCTGCTGACCACCGACGGGTGTCGGCCCACCGCTGGTGCGGTGTGTGGTGCGGTGGGGGTAAATGTTGTCACTGGCCAGTGTCATGTCTTCACGGCGGGCAGCGTCATCCTCAACACCGGCCCTTGGTACCCCAAGCTGCATTACGCGTTCGCCGACCATTGCAGCGGGGAAGGTCATGTGGCGGCCTGGCGAGTGGGTGCTGAGTTCGCCGGCATGGAATTCGGCCAGTTCGCTGCCTGGAGTTACTTCAATCGGTCATTCTTCACACCGGGTCAAGCCAAGATTCAGGGGATCGGTGGCAAGTTCTGCAACGCGGCGGGCGAGTACTTCATGGACCGCTATGACCCGATCTGGGGCGATAAGGGCGGGTTGTTCACCATCGCGCGCGCGATCATGACCGAGATGGTCGAGGGCCGAGGGCCGTGCTATCTCGACTTGCGTCACGTACCACAGGCGGATCTAGAGGTGCTGTATGAAGTGTCTCCGACGGTGCGGCGCGCCTTTACCGAGTTTGAGGTCGATCCCTCCACTGACCTGCTGGAGGTGACCCCGTTCATCGTGCTCGGCACGAGCAGCACCAGCGGTCCCACGATCGACCTGGACGGAGCCACCACAGTGCCCGGCCTGTACGCGGCCGGGTATGGCACGGCGTGTCCGCATTTGATGTCGGGAATTTCTGGCAGCGGGATCTCGAGCTTCTCGGCTGTTGCGGGGTACCGGGCGGGCACTGCGGCGGCGGCGCGCGGCGGTCACGCGGTAGCGCGCAGTGTGTGGGAGAACCAGGCACAGGAGAGCTTCGCGGAGTATTTCGCGCCGATGCGTCGGCTGCGGCAGGTCCGGCCGGTGGATGTGTGGAAAGCCATCGGCGAGGCGACGGCCAATCCGGCATTCGCATTGTTTAAGTCGGAGGCACGGATCGATTCAGCGCTCGCTGAGCTGTACCGGATCCGGGATCGGGTACTGCGTTACGTTTTCGCGCCGGACTATCAAGAACTTAAGAAGGCGCATGAGGTGCGCGCATACCTGACGTTGGCGATCATCACCTGTGAGGCGATGAAGCGGCGCACCGAAAGTCGCGGGGAGCTGTTTCGTATCGACTACCCCTACGCCGACAACGATGAGTGGCTGAAGTGGCTGCTCGTGCGCCGGGGCAGCGGCGGTGAATTCGATCTGCAGTTCAGCGAACGCGACCTGCCGATCCAGTCGTGGCCGGTGCAGGCCCCGCCCGGCCGCCATCCAAGTCCATATACCGTGCCGCAAGGCTACCGTGAGGAGGCGGCGGTTCAGTGATCGAAAGCATCGACGAAACAACGTGCGACGGGTGCAACGTCTGCATCGACAGCTGCCCAACCGGGGTGATCCGGCTGGTGGAGGGCGACGAACCGTGGGCCACGACCAAGTGGCGAGCCAAGATCATCTACCCCAACGACTGTCATTCCTGTCGGTTGTGCGCAATCGATTGCCACGTGGACGCGATCGTTGTCAGCCACGCACTGGTGATCCCCGACCCCTTCCTCCCGGGCGTAGAGCCCCTCGACGGCAGCCGCGACGCTCCGCCCGACGAAAAGAAAACTTGATGTCCATCGGAATAGCGCGAGTCGGGCGTGTTCGGTGTCGGCAAGGTCCCGGCTGCGGGGTCAGGCGATGATGGCCGCCCGATGCGGCCGGCGCCGGATTCGGCACTTATCTGGCGGTCGCCGGGCGATCCTTCGATGACCCAGACATGGCTCCTACAAATCCACCGTTCCCCGCAGGAAAGTTAGGACTTCGGCATGATCAACGCAAACCTCATCATCGACGGACGTGAGGAAACGTCCGACCGGACGATCGACGTCGTCAGCCCGGCTGATATCCGGGTACTGCTCGGTTCGGTCCCAGACGCCGCACCCGGGCAGGTCGACGAAGCGGTCGCAGCGGCTGCAATGGCGTTCCCAGAATGGTCATCGCGGCCCCTGGAAGAACGCCAGGGAGCACTACTTGCCGCTGCAGGCACGATCCACGACATGATCGAGGAATATGCGCCGATCCTGAGCCGGGAGAACGGAAAGATCCTCGAAGAGTCGCACGTCGACCTCGAATTCGCGTCGGGCATTTGCGGCTACACCGCAGGCATTTCGGCTGAAATCCTTGCAGACCAACAGATTCGCGACACCGGGGGCACGACCCTCATCCGCCGCCGCCCAATCGGGCCGGTGGCCGCCATCACGCCGTGGAACTTCCCGGTGGTCCTGGCATTCATGAAGCTGGCGCCCGCGCTCGTCGCCGGCAACACAGTCGTCTTGAAGCCGGCGGCAAACTCCCCGTTGGTTCTCGCCGAAGTCGTCCGAGCCCTCCAACAGCACTTCCCTCCGGGCGTGCTCAACATGGTCACCGGAGGCGACGCGGTCGGAGAAGCACTCGTCGCTCACCCGAGAATTCGCAAGATTGGTTTCACCGGCGGCATCGATACCGGGCGCAAAGTTATGGCCGCGGCCGCGCGCGACATCAAGCGGGTGACGCTCGAGCTGGGCGGAAACGACCCCGCGATCCTCCTCGACGACGTCGACCTCTCGCCCGAGACTATGCGGCAGATCGTAAAAGGCGCGTTCGGGACCACCGGCCAGGTGTGCTTCGGTCTGAAACGTATCTACGTGCCGACCCGCATCCACGACCGCTTCGTGGAAGCGTTCTCAGCCGCCGTGGATGAAATCGTCGTCGGGCCCGGCGACGACCCCCGAGTCACCATGGGGCCGCTGAACAACGCTCAGCAGAAGAACCTCGTCGAGAAGATCGTGGACGACGCGCGCTCGAGCGGCGCGACCGTCACCACCCTCGGCCAGCGGCTCGATTCGGCGGCCTGGGACCACGGCCACTTCATGATGCCCAGCGTGGTCACTGCGGCTGATCCCCGCCTCGCAATCGTCGAAGAGGAACAGTTCGGCCCGGTAGTGCCCGTGCTGAAATACGACGAACTCGACGACGTGATCCGGCTCGTGAATCAATCGCAATACGG
Source organism: Mycolicibacterium aromaticivorans JS19b1 = JCM 16368 (assembly GCF_000559085.1). Classification (NCBI taxonomy): domain Bacteria; kingdom Bacillati; phylum Actinomycetota; class Actinomycetes; order Mycobacteriales; family Mycobacteriaceae; genus Mycobacterium; species Mycolicibacterium aromaticivorans. The sequence goes on from NZ_JALN02000003.1 coordinate 55,220, forward strand.
GCTTGCCGCCTCGATCTGGACGTCAGATGAAGAGCGGGCGTTCCTGCTCGGCCGTCGGTTCGACACCGGCTCCGTCTTCATCAACAGCCACACCTTCACCTCCCTCGACCCCCGCGCACCCTTCGGCGGGGCGAAAGCGAGCGGCTTGGGACGCGAATTCTCTCCAGCCAGCCTGGATTCCTACACCGAATTACAAACAATCAGCCGTCGCATCGGGCCGCCAGGCCCTCCGCTGTCCTGAGTCCGGCGGGGAGCCTGACCAACACATAAGCGTCACGGTCGTAGATCAGCGACGACGACGCGGCGGGTATCGATGCATAGGGATAACTCCGCCGACGGTGTGAAGGCGTGGCGGCGCGTGCTTCGGCAGGGATGCCCCCATTAATGATCCATTCCGGCCCAACGTTCGCGGCGATTCGACCCTCCTAACGTAGAGACCGCCAATAGACGTGCGTGTGCTGCCACGCCTCGACGAGGAACACACCGGCAGCGCTCTCACCGACTGTGCGCACATTGCAAGGGCCGCCGCCGCTGTCAAGCCGCTGGCAAGGCGACGACGACCGAGCGATGCCTCTGGTCGTCGTCTATGGGTTCGCTGGCTGTCGACGACGTGTGCCGTGGGGCTGGTTCTGGGAGCGCCGTGGGGCTTGCTGTGGGAGCCGTTTTGGTCATGGTCCATTCGGAGATGTTGTCTTGACGGCCCGGTGAGACGTAGCTTACATTCTCTACAGCGGAGGACGCATCTGTTCAGCAGAATGTCGAGTCAGTGTTGATGGTCTGGTCGAGGAGTTCGGTGTGATGAACGCGGTTGCGGTCGATCAGGATACCCGTGAGGCCGTCGAGGAGTTCATGTTCCGGGAGGCGGAGCTCCTCGATGGGGGCCAGTTCCGGGAATGGTTGGGTCTGCTTGACCCCGACATCCGCTATGTGGTTCCGGTGCGCACCACGAGGGAGGACTCCGCAGGTTGGGTGGGCGCGATCGCGCACTGGAACGACGACTACACGGGCTTGGAGATGCGGGTCCTGCGCGGCGAGACGGACTTCTCGTGGGCGGAGTCACCTCGGTCGCGGACCCGGCACTTCGTGTCCAACATCCGCACGACTGCCGGACCGGGGACTGAAGAGTTGACCGTGCGCTCAAATCTGTTGTTCTTCCGCAGCCGCGGAGACAGCGGCCGCTGGGAGTTGCTCTCGGCCGAACGCGTCGACGTGTTGCGCCGCACCGACGATTCGCTGCGGCTGGCTCGGCGCGAGGTGCTGCTCGACCACTCGACGTTGCCCATCGACAACCTGTCGGTAGTCCTGTAGGGCCAGCTCCCCTCACCGCCTTCCTCCTTGGCTATCGCCTACTCCAGAAAGGGTCTGACCACATGACCACCGAAACAACCGAAACCACCGGCACAGCTGACGCGACCGATCCCTACCTGCGGCGCGCGCTGCGCGACGTAGCGGACGGGCTCAAGGTCGGGCGCTTACCGGCCCGCGTCGTCAGCGATCCCGCGCTACACACGATCGAGATGGAGCGGATCTTCGGGCGCGCCTGGGTGTTTCTCGGACACGAGTCGGAGTTGGCCAAGTCCGGCGACTTCGTCGTGCGGCACATCGGGGCCGATTCGGTGATCGTTTGCCGGGACAACTCCGGCCGCATCCAGGCGCTGTCCAATTCTTGTCGCCACCGTGGTGCGCTCGTGTGCCGCGCTGAGATGGGAAACACCGCGCACTTCCAATGCCCGTACCACGGCTGGGTGTACAGCAACACCGGAGAGCTCGTCGGCGTGCCGGCGATGACGGAGGCCTATCCCGGCGGCTTCGACAAGTCGCAGTGGGGATTACGTCACATCCCCCATGTCGACTCGTACGCCGGATTCATCTTCGGCAGCGTCGATCCGAAGGCGCCGAGCCTGACCGACTACCTCGGCGACACGACGTTCTACCTCGACCTCATTGCGAAGAAGACAGCGGGCGGTCTGGAGGTGATAGGGGCACCGCATCGATGGGTGATGTCAGCGAACTGGAAGACAGCCGCCGACAATTTTGTCGGCGACTCCTACCACACCCTCTTTGCTCACCGCTCGATGGTCGAGCTAGGCATGGCGCCCGGTGACCCAAACTTCGCGAGCGCACCAGCGGAAATCTCGCTGCAGAACGGCCACGGCGTCGGCGTACTCGGCTTTCCGCCCACGCTCGCCGATTTTCCCGAGTACGAGGGATACCCCGACGAAGTCGTCGACCAGATGGCGACGTCCTACCCGTCGCCGGTACACAAGGACCTGATGCGACGCTCATCCTTTATTCACGGCACCGTGTTCCCGAATTTGTCGTTCATCAACGTGACCCTCGCGCAGGACCACATGTCGCCCCCTACCCCCTTCATCACGTTCCGGGTATGGCATCCGCTCTCCCATGATCGGATGGAGATCCTCTCCTGGTTCCTGGTCGAACGCGATGCTCCGGAATGGTTGCGCGATGCGTCCCAGGCGTCCTACGTCAACAACTTCGGCCCAGGTGGGGTTTTCGAACAGGACGACGCCGAGGCATGGAAGGCCATCACCGAATCTGTCCAGGGCCCGTTCGCCGGTGAAGGCCTGCTGAACTACGAAATGGGCATGGACTTGACTCCGCTCACCGACTGGCCAGGGCCGGGAGAGGCCCTCCCGAGCGGGTACGCCGAGCAGAATCAGCGGCGGTTTTGGGGGAGATGGCTGGAATACATGGGTCAGCCTCCCGCATTCGGCGGGCGTGCTTGATGAAGCTTCTGCCCAGGCTATGCGCGAAGTGCGCCCGTTCACCAATCGGCGCCGCGTGAGTGCCGTGACGGCGGGGGACCGCCGGGTCGCAATTGTCACTGCCGCCGCCGCGGGAATCGGTAAGGCGATCGCCCTGCGGTGGTGCCGCGAAGGTGGGTGCTGTGTCATGGCCGACACCGACGGCGAGGGCCTCGATGCGGCCGTGCATGAATTGGCCGAGTCCGGCGCGGCGGTTTGCGGCGTCGCCGGCGACGTTTGCCTCAGCGATGTTGCCAACAGTGTCGTCGAACGGGCGCTGACCGAGTTCGGGCGGCTCGACACACTGTTCAACGTCGTCGGCGGGAGCCTGGCTCGCAACGTGGAGGAGATCAGCGAGGAGCAGTGGCGCAGCCAGATCGACCTGAACCTCGGCAGTGTCTTTCAGATGTCCAAACCCGTCATCCCACTCCTGCGCCAGGGTGGCGGCGGGTCGATCGTCAACGTCGCGTCGACGGCCGGGATCCTCGCCGAGAACAGGTGCTCCGCCTACAGCGCAAGCAAAGGCGGGGTCGTGCTGCTCACGAAGAACATGGCCCTCGACTTCGCCCGCGACAACATCCGCGTGAACGCGATCGCCCCCGGGGGCACCCGCACGCCGAGGATCGAACGGTTCCTGGCCGAGCACCCCGAACACGCCTCGATGATGGTGGACCTCTGCGCGATGCAGCGTTTCGCAGGACCAGACGAGATCGCGGCGCCGGCTGTGTTTCTTGCCTCGCCCGAGGCGTCCTACATCACCGGTGCCGTACTGCCGGTCGACGGAGGCATGACCGCCGGCGTCACTTTCCGGGCGTTCGAGGCGGTATGAGCATGATCCCCAACCGCTGGAATCTACACCGGACCCACGAAAGCACCGCGAGCTGAGATGGAAGCGATCGTTCTCAACGGCACCAACGACGTCGGTCTGACGTCGGTGCCAGACCCGGCGCCGCAGGACGGTGAGGTCATCATCGAAGTGGCGGCGACAGGGCTGTGTGGAACTGACCTCCACGAGTATGTCGCGGGGCCCACCTTCTCGCAGCCGCCGGTGGTGCTCGGTCACGAGGTCTCGGGCCGGATCGTGGAGGTCGGAGCGGGCGTCGACCAATCCCGCATCGGGGAGGGCGCCGCGGTGATCCCGATGGATTTCTGCGGGAGCTGCCACTACTGCCACCGGTCGCTCTACCACTTGTGCCAGCGCCCAGGATGGATCGGCTTCACCCGAAACGGAGGCCTCGCGAACTACGTCGCAGTGCCCTCTCGGCTCGCAGTCCGAGTGCCGGACGTGGTGGACCTCGAGGAGGCGGCGCTGACCGAGCCGACGGCGGTGGCGTTCCACGCGGTGCGGCGAGCGGAACTGCTCCTCGGCGAAACGGTGATGGTCCTCGGTGCCGGGGCACTCGGGCTCACCGTGATCCAGTGCGCACGCGCGGCCGGAGCTGCGCGAATCTTCGTCACGGAACCAAGCGGCGTGCGGGCCAGCCTGGCGCGCGACCTCGGCGCCACGTTGGTGCTCGATCCGCATGACCCCGGGACCACCGCGTGCATCCTGGAGGAGACCCGCGGTGTAGGGGTGGACGTGGTCTTCCATGTGGCGGGCAGCGCGGAGGCGTTCACACAGGGCCTGGACTGCCTCCGCAAACAGGGCCGTTTCATGGAGATGTCGTCGTGGGCCGGCGCGGCCTCGCTCGATGTCAACCGCCATCTGCTCAAGGAGATTCAGCTCCGGATGGTTTTCGGTTACGACATGTTCGACGATTTCCCGGCCGTTCTCGCCCTGATCGCCGACGGAAAACTCGCGCTCGCGCCGCAAATCACCGCTCGAGTCCCGCTGGACCGCGCCGTCAAGGAGGGATTGGGCGGGCTATTGGAGGGCCGGGAGGGTCTGGTCAAGGTGCTGGTGAAGCCGTGAGTGAGGGAGACTTGATGGTCGTCGCCGCGACAAGCCGCGGTGTATTCACCGTGTCCGGCGACGGCAAGGCCCGGGCCTGGCCCGAGTTGCCGGGGCAGGTCATGGCCATGGCTGTCCAGGACGAGCGCGTCGCCGTCGCCGTCCACAAGCACGGCGTGTTTCTCGCCACCGCGGGCGCAGACCACTGGACTGACCTCGGCGATGGCCTCGCCCACCGCGACGTGCGCGCGCTGGCGTTCGATCCGCACACGCCCAACGCGCTCTACGCCGGAACAGAACCAGCGCACTTGCTGCGGTGGCAAGACGGGATCTGGGCCGAGTGTGGAAACGTCCTCGGCGTACCCGAAGCGAAAAGGTGGAGCTTCCCCATCCGCCCGGGAATCGCGCACGTCCGTACCATCGCCGTGCACCCACTAGAAGCTGACGTCGTCTACGTCGGCATTGAAGTTGGATCCCTCCTGATCACCCGGGACCGGGGACAGACGTGGGAGGAGATCGATGGCCTCGGTCACGACATCCACCGCGTGGTCCTGCACCCGGAAGCTCCCGACCGGCTCATCGTCACCACCGGCCAAGACACCAAGCCTTACCGCGGCGGCAAGGGCATTTACCGCAGCACCGACCGCGGATCGAGCTGGGTGCAGTCCAACAACGGACTTGGCGAGCGCAACTACACCGAAGACGCGATCGTGGTGCATCCCGCCGACCCCGACGTGGTGTTCCTCGCCGCGGCCGACGGCATCCCACCGAAGTGGGCTGCAGTGCGCCGGCTGGTGATGGGCGCGATCAACGGCAACGTCTATTTCTTGTCGCCGTCCAAACTGCGCCGACGCCGCGGCGCCGACGTGGGATTCTTCCGCAGCAACGACGGTGGCGCCTCCTGGGTACGGCTGAATAGCGAGGACGACCGCGGCCTGTTCGACATGGTCTGGGCGCTGGAAGGCGAGCTCACTGAAGGCGGCGAGCTGCTGCTGTACCACGGCACCACGGCGGGTGGGCTTTACGTGTCGGAAGACGAGGGCCACACCTGGAAGTGCCTGGCCGACGGCCTGGGCGCGATCACCCACATCGCGACGCCGAAGAAGGGAACAGCGCAGTGAAGCTTGGACCGACGATGGAGTTCGACCACATACAGCCGGCGATCCGGAAACGGTTCACCTCTGCAGCGGACATCCCCAAAGAGGTGTTCAGCGACCCCGACGTCTACCGGGAAGAGCTCACCCGCATCTTCTATGGCCCCTACTGGCATCCGATCGCGCACCGGGCCGAGCTGGCCGAGCGCAACGCCTTCCGGACGAGATGGCTGGCCGACGTGCCGCTGCTGATGGTGCGAGACGGCGATGACCGCATCCGCGTGTTCGTCAACTCCTGCGCCCATCGGGGAACGCTACTGGAACAGCGCCGGTGCGGGGTGGCGGAGCGATTCGAGTGTCCGTATCACCGGTGGATCTTCAACAATGACGGCCGTTTCGCCGGCGCGCCCCGCCGCATGCAGTTTCGCCCGGACTTTCGCGAGGAGGACTACGGCCTCCGGGAGCTGCACGTAGTCGAGGCGTGGGGTTTGATCTTCGTCAGCATGGCTGCGCAGCCGCCGCCGTTCGACGATTATCTCGGCGATAGCGCGGATCCGTTGCGCGACTGCATGGTCGATGACGGGGACTTGACGTTGCTGGGCTACCAGACGGTGGTGTTTCAGAGTAATTGGAAAACCTACATCGACAACGATCCCTATCACGCGCCGCTGCTGCACAGCGCGTTCAAACTGCTCAACTGGCAGGGCGGCAGCGGAAACGTGCTGGTCAGCGAGCCCTATGGGCACATGTCGATTCTGTACGATGCGCAACCCTACGTGGACAACGGTTTCCTGGCTGACCCGAGTGTGGTCACGCGGATGGGGGATGACAGCCGAGCCCGCGTGATTGCGTTACGGCCGGTTACCGGGATCGTGCGTCACGTCGACACAATCAACATCCGGTACGCCCGCCCGCTGGGGGTTGATCGTACCGAGGTGCGATACACGTTCTTCGGCCATGCCAGTGACTCCGAGGACTTCGCACGCCACCGAGTCCGCCAGTCGTCAAACCTGCTGGGGCCGAGCGGCTTCATCAGTATCGAGGACGCCGCCGTCTACAACCGCGTGCAGGCGACCGCGCGTGACGGCGGCTATCAGCGCTTTGTCGCCGGCGTCGGCCGACCATTGTCGGAGTCGTCGCAGAACGACGAGGTCGCCAATACCGGCTGGTGGGCGCACTACCAGGAGGTGATGGAGTTTTGCTGACATCGAGCGTCGAAGATCGGCGGGCACGTGCCGCGTACCTGGTGGACGAACTGCTGGGAGCCTACGCCCGCGCAGTCGACGATCAAGACTTCACCGCGTGGCTTGCCCTGTTCGCGACGGAATGTGCCTACGAGGTGCGCGCGATGGAGAACGTCCGTGAGGGGCTGCCGCTGGCGTACATGATGGACGATTGCCGGCAACGGCTGGCCGACCGCGCGAAGATGATCCAGGAGGTCTGGGCGGGCACGGTCGAACCCTACGACACCCGCCACTTTCAGCAGCGTACGGCGATGCGTGAGCTCGGCGAAGACCGCTGGGAGGTACGGTCCAACGTCCTCGTCACCTACACCGGCGCCTCCGGCGAGCCGGGGATTCTGGTCAGCGGCTACAGCGAAGACGTCGTCGTCCTTGACGATGAAACCGCGCTGTTTCAGCAGAAATTCGTGGTGGTGGACAACACTCCGCCGCGCTATCTCGTGTACCCCGTTTGACTCGTCGACCGAAGGAGTGGATTAGATAATGACTGCCGTTGCGTTGATGTCGCCCGAGTGGGCACGCGCGTACCGCGACCTGTGGAACGACTCGGCCGAGATCCGGCAGGGTGCCAAAGAATTGAGCATGCTGATCGAATGGCGAGTACAGGACGCCAACGACCATGGTGTTCGTCGACCAAACCACCACTGTGGGCAAAGACGCGCCGACAGAGACCGACTCCGTAGTCCAGGTCAGCCTCGACAAGGTCGGATCCCACTGGTTGATATCGGGTTTCGAGCCGAAATGAGCACCATCCAAACTTCAGGGTCGGCTGGTGGCCCCCGAGTCCGCCGATAGCAGCGTGTGAGGAGTGACCTTGAGTGCCGTGCGCGCAGTGAGACCATTTAGCATCCACGTCGCCGATGACGTTCTCGACGATCTACGAACGCGTCTTTCGCGGACCCGTTGGCCGGAAGCCGAATGTGTACCGGACTGGACCCAGGGCATCCCGCTCGGGTACACCCGCGAACTGGCCGCCTATTGGGCCGACGGATACGACTGGCGGTCCCGTGAAGCCGCCCTCAACCGATTCGATCAGTTCGTCGTCGAAATCCACGGCGTGGACATCCATTTCATCCACCAGCGATCTCCGCACCAAGAGGCTTTTCCGCTGGTGATCACCCACGGCTGGCCCGGCTCGATCGTGGAGTTTCACAACGTGATCGAGCCGCTGACCAACCCGACTGCCCACGGGGGACGGGCCGAGGACGCCTTCCACGTGGTGTGCCCGGCGCTTCCGGGCTACGGCTTCTCCGGCAAGCCCACCAACGCCGGCTGGGGTGTCGGGAAGATCGCGCAGGCCTGGGAGACGCTCATGCTGCGCCTTGGCTACCAGCGCTACGGCGCCCAGGGCGGCGACTGGGGCGCAGCGATCACCACACAAATGGGCCGCAACCGCGGCCACTGCGCCGCCATCCATCTGAATATGCCGATCGCTTACCCTCCAGCGGGCGGCATCACCGATCCGACCGAGGAAGAACAGCTGGCCCTGGCCGCCCTGACGACTTATCAGCGTTGGGAGACAGGCTATTCCGAGCAGCAGTCCACCCGGCCTCAGACCGTCGGCTACGGACTGGCCGATTCGCCGGTCGGCCAGATGGCCTGGATCGTCGAGAAATTCGCAGCGTGGATGGACTGCGACGGCCATCCCGAGAACGTGCTCAGCCGCGATGAGCTCCTCGACAACGTCATGATGTACTGGGCTACCAATAGTGGCTCCTCCTCGGCCCGGTTGTACTGGGAGAGCTTCAAGACCCTGGACGCGACAACTCGTGTGGAATTGCCCACTGGTATTGCTGCCTTCCCCAAGGAGGTCCTGCGCGCACCGCGAAGTTGGTGCGAACCGATCTACAACATCACCCATTGGACGACCATGCCGCGCGGCGGGCACTTCGCCGCTCTGGAACAACCGAGGCTCTTCGTCGACGACATCCGCGCATTCTTCGAATCCGTGCGGTGATGGGGACTTGACCCCGTGTGTTGGACACGCTCAATCCCAGGAATGTGCTGGGGGAAGCGAGATGATCCAACCCGATGGCAAGGAAAAATTACCCCGATGAGTTCAAGCGTGACGCGGTCGCGCTCTACCGGGACACCGAGGGCGCGACGATCGCCCAGATCGCTGCCGAGCTCGGTGTCAGCGAGGCCACGCTCTCGGCGTGGTGCAAGTCGGCCGGGGTGCCGATTCGGCACCGCCGCGGTGTCGTAGTGGCCGAGCCTGTGCTAGGGGCCGAGAGCCCTGAGCAGGAGCTGGCCCGCCTCCGCAGTGAGGTCAAGGCGTTACGCGCCACCGAGGCGCGGTTGTCCACCGAGCGTGACATCTTGCGGTCGGCGGCCAAATATTTCGCCGGGGAGACGAACTGGTGAGCCGCTTTCAGTTTGTCGCCGACCACCTGCACGCCTTCGAGGTGAAGTGGCTCTGCGCAGTCGTCGAGGTTGCGCGTTCGTCGTTCTACGCGTGGTTGGCCGGTGCTGACGGACGAGCGGCCCGTCGGGCTGCTGACGAGGCGCTGGCCGAGCGTATCCGCGCCGTCCACGACGAGGACAACACCTACGGGGCGCCGCGGATCACCGCCGAGCTCAACGACGGTGCGCCCGAGGGGCAGCGGGTCAACCACAAGCGGGTGGCTCGGGTGATGCGCGGCGCCGGGATCGCCGGTTATCGACGCCGACGTCGGGTCAAGACGACCGTGGCGGACCCGGCGAACCAGAAGGTCCCCGACCTGCTCAAACGCGATTTCACCGCCGCGCAGGTCAACACCCGTTACGTCGGCGACATCACCTACTTGCCATTGGCGACCGGCGCCAACCTGTACCTGGCCACCGTGATCGACTGCTGTTCACGGCGGGTCGCCGGGTGGGCGATCGCCGATCACATGCGCACCGAACTGGTCATCGATGCGCTCAAAGCCGCTGCTGCACTGCGGGGTTCACTGGCTGGTGCAATATTCCATGCAGATCATGGAAGTCAGTACACCTCACGGGATTTCGCGAATCTCTGCCGCGATCTGGGGGTCGTCCAGTCGATGGGTGCGGTGGGGTCAAGTGCCGATAACGCGTTGGCCGAATCGTTCAACGCCGCCCTCAAGCGCGAGATTCTGCAAGACCGTGCCTGCTGGCCGGACGCGGCGATCTGCCGCCGTGAGGTCTTTCGGTGGCTGGCCCGCTACAACACCACACGACGGCACTCCTACTGCCGTCATTCCAGCCCCGCGACCTACGAAAGGAACCTGACACCGGCTACGCTGCCCGAAGCCGCATAACCACAAATCCCGTGTCCACTACATGGGGGCAAGGCCCCAGATCCCTGACGAAGGCATTGTTGCAACAGTTCAGCTTCCATTGCAGCGACCGTCATTCCTTGGGCGTAGATGGGATTGAGGCTGCAGATCGCATCGCCTATCGCCAGCAATCCTGTCGGCCACCGTTTCATTTTGTCGTAGCGACGCCAGCGCGTCGCAGGCATCCGATGCTGAGCTCCCTCTCCGATCACCTCGCTCCTCCGAAGCGCGGCTACCACGTGCATAGGAGCGAACTTTTCGATGAAGGCCAGCATTTCGCTCAGTCCTTTGGGGGGTTCTACCCCCGCCAGTCCAGACACGGTGAACATCCAAGTGTTGTCCTCGTTAGCGAATAGAGCCATGCCAGTGGGTCGCCCGGGCACAGGGCCTATGACGACGGCGAGTTCGCGCAGTGCCCCAGGCGGGATCCGCACCGGAAAACTTGAATACATAAGTCGCACATCTAGGCTGTCCTCGACAGGACGACCGTAGCCAAGACTGTCTAGTAACGCAGGGGTGCGGCCAGCTCGGCCCATCGCATCGACAACCAAGTCGGCTTCGACGATCTCGTCGGCTCCATCCACGACTGCCTCGCGATCACGTCGGCGGAGGACTGCGCCCGAGATATGATCGCGGTCCGTGACTAGTTCGACGATGTCATGGGCGTCGCGTAGCTCGATGTTGTTGATGCGGCGGACGCGTTGCCGCACACAACCTTCCAACAGCGGCCTGCTTGGCAACACAAATTGGAAATCGTCGAAGCACCCCGAGGCGGGCAATGGGTGCCCACCGTTATTCAAGTAGACCTTCGATAGGTCTCCGTCGAAACGGGGTGCACCAGCCCGTATCAGTTCATCGGTGAACCCGGGAAATAGGTCCTCAAGGATCGAAGAACCCCGACTCCACAGCAGGTGGACATGGCGGTCCTGCGGCACACCCCGCCGATTCGAAATCGTAGAGGGTAATGCGTCACGCTCGGCGACGACCACCCTATCGAAGAAGTCGGCGAGCACGCGGGCGGCCAGAAGTCCGGCCACGCTGCCGCCAAGAACCAGCGCGTGCTTCTCACCCATTGCGAACATCACCTCACCTGCGATCCGAACCCCCGCGACCACGGGGCGAGGCGACACGTAACTTGCGGCAACACTGAGCTTTTCACGTCTGCGTATCGACCGGCTCGAAGACAAATACGTGACGTGTGCCGCTTCGTTGCATGTAGGTGTCGTGAGCGGGCCACATTGCGGCGAGCTTGGGCATGTTGCGCGCGACTTCTTGCTCTGTGGCCGGTCGGGAAAGGTAGCTGGCACTGACGCCGTTGATCTCGATGCGCGCCTTCGGGTCGGCGAGGAGGTTTCTTAGCCAGCTGGATGGTGCGTCGAGCCCGAAGTTCTCGCATACCGCGACCAGAGTGTTGCTGTCCCGCACAAAGTACACCGGAACGGTTCGCTCTTTGCCGCTTCGTCTTCCCCTCGTGGTGAGCAACATCGTCGGCATCTGGGGGCCGCCCAGCGACAGTCGGCCACAGCTGGCACGGATCAATGCCCGGTCGGCGCGTGAACCGGCGTGTTTCATGAACACGGCGAACCAGCGGTAGTGGCCGACGCGCCGCATGACACGGAGATACAGCAGGTACAGGTCATGGGTCGTCGCGTCCCTAGGCTGGTCTGGTGCGGCGTGGCCGTCGCGCGTCGCCATCACATTCGCTCCTCTCTCGGGATGTCCTCGGGGCTATGCGGGTTCAAAGCAGGATTGCAGCTGGAGCGCCTTCCACGGCCGTCGTCCGCCTGCGATGCGGAGACCGTGGAGCGCGGCAGTGAAGGGTCCGATGCGTTGGAGCAGCAGCCTGACCATCGTCGACGCCGGCGCCTTGATAACAGCGTCGGGCCGATCTTGTGGTCGACGTGGCCGCGATTCTGCGATGCCATCGTGCACATGCACCACATAGGGTCGGGCATCCGGGATCTGTAGAGCCAGGCAGATGTTGGTCGTGGGGGTAACCGCCGCACTGAGGTATGCGGGCGCGACCTCCAGCCCCTCGCGAAGCAGCAACAGCATGTCGCGTTCCCGAACCTCCCACGGCGTATCGACGGATCGTGCGATGTCCTCTCCGTGCAAGATCAAGTCGAAAAGCCAGTTGATCTGCGTGACCACTCCAGAAACCACGGCACCGCAATGAAACTCAGCCACATAGTCATCCGGTAGGCCGTCAAAGAAGGCGTCCATGACCGGTTCGAGCGCCGAAAGTCGGTCAAGCAGTTCGGGGACGGGCGCCATCGCCGCCATCATCTCCTCCTGGTTGATCTGATCGAGTTCGCGTGGATAGTGGGCACGGCGGAAGTCCCGCCCCTCGGCGAGGGCCTCATAACGGCGCGCCACGCAGAGCACATGCGCGATGACCTGATGCACGCTCCAGTCCAACCCTCGTCGCCGAGCCTGCGGGTCCGCCGATCGCGTCAACCGATAGAACCGTTGCCGCGCCTCATTGATGCGTTCCCGCAGCTCGTCGCGGCTGGTGTCGACGAATGCGATAGATCCGGCGTCGTTCATCCCGCACCCCCATACTCCACTATGGAGCTTAAAGTACTCCAGAACGGAGTAATGTCAACATGTGACCTCGAAGCCGACCACCACGTCGTTCGCGCTGCTCGGTCTGTTAGGCATCAAGCCGTGGACTGCCTACGAAATCGTGGCGCAGATCAAGCGCGGCATGTACTTCTTCTGGCCGCGGTCGGATGCCCATCTGTACGCGGAGCTGAAACGACTCGTCGAACGTGAGCATGCCACCGCCGAGGTTGTCGACGGCCGCCGTAAACAGGCCACGCGCTACGCCATTACCCCGCAAGGCCGTGCCGCGCTGAAAGACTGGTTCGGCAGCGAGCCGGCGGCGCCGCTGCTCGAAGTGGAAGGGTTCCTCAGACTGTTCCTCGGAGACCAGGCCACCAAGGAGGAGCTGCGCTCGGCTCTGGAAGCCACGGCGCGCCATGCTCGCGAGCTGCATGCCAAAGGCGCAACGCTCATCGAGGAACTACTCGATACCGGCGGCCCTTTCCCGCAACGCCTTCACCTCATCGAACGTCAGTCCACGTTCCTCGACGGCTTCTACCGCAACCTCATCGAATGGTGCGAACAGTCAATAATCGAGATCGAGCAGTGGCCCGACACCCGCAACGTCGGCCTCACACCAAGGGGACGCACCCAATGGGAACGGATACTCGCTGAACCCGAGCCCTAGACGTACTGACCACAGACGCGCTAAGCGGCTTGAGCGTAGCAACCGAACCGTGGCAGACCTGCGTGGTCAAAGTTGATCTCGAACCAGAGATTTGAGGTCAATCAGATCTTTTCTCAGGCGCTAATGTGAACGTTTTCACGACGGGCTGTCGGCTCTGGTCGAAAAGTGATCAGGTAGTTCCGGAGCAGGCCACTCAGTATTCAGCCGGAGCCGACACGGGCCCGGTGTCCGGGCGCGATGAGGTCAGGGCCTTGTTCGCCGGGGAGGTTGTGGATCCTGATGGTGCGCGGCCATAGTTCGCCTGGCTGGCCGCGTGCGGAAATACTTACTCGATGTTGACATTCGCGGATGAGAACGGCGAACGGTGAGTCATCGCTACGACGAGCTGATCGTTGACGCGATGCGCACGCTGGCAGGGGCGGGCAGTGAAGGTAGTCCGATCGGTTCGAGTCTTGCCGAGCTGACCGCTACCGCTGTTTCGCTCATCGATCGGGTGGACTGCGCAGATGTGTTGATGATCAGCGGCGGTACCTTTGAGTCGATCAGCGCGACGCGACCGGTTGCGCGTGAGCTGGACCAGGTGCAGCAACAAACGGGTGCCGGCCCGTGTCTGGATGCCGCCGACCGAGATGTCATGGTCCGCTGCAGTGACTTAGCAAACGACGACCGATGGCCTGAGTATGCCGAGCATGCACAAGCGGTCGGTGTTTTCAGTGTGATGTCATTTCGGCTGTTCACCCAGGGCAGTGACAGCGGCGCACTGAATCTCCTCGGATTCCGACCGCGAACGTTTACTGATGAAGAGGAAGCACTTGGCGCCATGCTGGCCACTCAGGCGGCCCTGCTCATTCTGGCCGCCGACCGGCAGCGGCAATTCGATTCGGCCTTGGCCAGCCGCGACATCATCGGTCAGGCGAAGGGCGTCATCATGGAACGCTTCGACGTCGATGCGATACAGGCCTTCGCATTGCTCACAAAGCTGTCCCAAGAAACGAATACACCCCTCAGAGTGATCGCTGAGCGTCTCGTCGAGCGCAAGCCCAACGGTCTCAGCCGGTGATCTGCCACCGCCTGCCCAAATGTCTGATGCGCGAACGTATTTCGGGGCCACATCGCTGATGGCGCTCATGTCTCATGGCTGAGCTACCACGGTCACACGACTAGCCGCGGCTGTACAGTGGCTCAAGTGCCTCTATCTGGTCACCCGATCACTGGACCGAACTGGTGCCGGCAGGCACGATGGACGATGCGGTAGAAACCCGCCCTGAATGCGTTCGCGATCACCTTCGCCGACCGATTCCCAGCAGCCGAAACCTAATGATGAAAACCGCCGGAAACACCGTTAGCGAGATACTCCCGCCCTGCCTCGGGTCACCGTGGTGCAACAGGGTGCCGTTATTGCCAGGTCAGCATGTCGAGCAGTCGCAGGTCGGTGATGCGATCGAGGTGGGCGCCGAGGGTGCCCTGGTCGGCGAGGGCGGCGCGCAGGCGCGGGAGTGCATCGGACTGACTCGGTGTTGTCGATCAGGTCGTCACGAATAGCCGCCCAATACGCGACTTTGCGATATTTCAGCCGTGGGTAGCGGCTGGCCGCTTGTTTGGCGCGCTCTCGGTAGACCGCGGTCACTTTCGAGTCGAGGATAGGGATAGCGGCGGGGGCGCTTCACATGAAGTACCTTGCTGATTTTCGATCGCGCGACATCGGCGGGTGCATCCTCCGCGAAGTGTCTTAGAACGCCTCAAGCTGGTCGTAGAGGTCGCCTCGTATGTGAGGTTCTGCGCGACGCAGATCGGCGTCGCGAGGCGGCCACGGCGCGGTCGTTGCCCGATCGACGAACCAGCGGAGCTCTTTGTGGGAGATGCGCGAATTGAGCGCGCGTGCGGACCACCTCGTCATCGGTGAGCCGCGTCGGGTCGCCGGGCCCGGGCAAGTCGTAGGTGGTGATGGTGGAAGCTGGGTAGAGCTTCAGGGCGCTGGCGCAGTCGGAGATGGAGAGCTGCCGACCCGCGATGACAATAGGTACCGAGGGGGCCATTGGCCGACGATAACGGGTTGCGTCCAGCAGAGTGGTGTACGAGTCGGACCTGATTAGCGGTACCGGCGTGTCGTAGCCGAGTGATTGAAGGTCATCGCGTGATTCTTCGAGGGACCGTCCAAAGTCACTCGAGCAAAGAAGGAACACACGCGATGACCACTGTCCACGATATCGACCTGCAGCAGGTCCTGACCGAGCGACTCACCGCCGCTCATCCCGACGTGCTGCGCGAGCTGCTGTCGATGTTCATCCACACCCTGATGGGTGCCGAGGCCGACGCACTGTGCGGCGCCGGCTACGGCGAGCGCAGCGGGGAGCGAACCAACCACCGCAACGGCTACCGCCACCGTGACTTCGACACGCGGGCAGGCACATTGGACATCGCCATCCCGAAACTGCGGCAGGGCTCCTACTTCCCCGATTGGCTGCTGGAACGACGCAAACGCGCCGAGCGGGCCCTGACCACGGTGGTGGCCACCTGCTACCTGCTGGGCGTCTCGACGCGGCGGATGGACAAACTGGTCGGCACGCTGGGCATCTCCGGGCTGTCGAAATCGCAGGTCTCGGTGATGGCCAAGGAACTCGACACCGCCGTGGAGGCGTTCCGCACGCGGCCACTCGATGCCGGGCCGTACACGTTCGTCGCGGCCGATGCCCTGGTCCTCAAGGTCCGCGAGGGCGGTCGCGTGGTCAACGTGCATGCGCTGATCGCGACCGGTGTGAACGCCGAGGGTTACCGCGAGATCCTCGGCATCGACGTCACCACGGCCGAGGACGGGGCGGGCTGGTTGGCGTTCTGGCGATCGCTGACCGCCCGCGGCCTATCCGGGGTCAAACTGGTCACCTCCGACGCGCACGCGGGGCTGGTGGCCGCGATCGGCGCCACCGTGCCTGGCGCGGCCTGGCAGCGCTGCCGTACGCACTACGCCACCAACCTGATGGCCATCACCCCGAAGTCGTCGTGGCCGTGGGTGCGCACGCTACTGCATTCGGTGTATGACCAGCCGGACGCTGATTCCGTTGCTGCGCAATATGATCGGATCATCGACGCGCTCGCCGACAAGCTCCCCAAGGTCGCCGAGCACTTGGAGAATGCTCGCGCGGACCTGCTGGCGTTCACCGCGTTCCCCAAGCAGATCTGGCGCCAAATCTGGTCCAACAACCCCCAGGAACGGCTGAACAAGGAGATCCGCCGTCGCACCGACGTCGTCGGCATCTTCCCCGACCGGGGCGCCCTGATCCGCCTCGTCGGTGCCGTCCTGGCCGAACAGCACGACGAATGGGCCGAATCCCGGCGCTACCTCGGCCTGGACGTCCTCAGCAAATCACAAGCCGTCCAGAACTCACCGACAGAACAGGAGGCCACCACAGAGGCGCTCACCGCCTGAACCATCAACTCGAAGAATCACCCGACGACGTCGTACACCACGTCCCTGGACTTGACCCGATAACGTGCGGCAAGTACGACGAGGGTAGGAGAAGCTGGGAACGTGACGTCAGCAGATCCACGCGGCAGACGGCGAGCAGCGATCATCCAGGCCGCCCTGGAGGTGTTCGCGTCGCGCGGCTGTGCTGATGCGACGTTTCAGACTATCGCCCAGACCGCAGGGGTCTCTGTGGGTGCCATCCAGCATCATTTCGGCTCCAAGGAACGCCTGATTGAAGCAGTGGACACCCATGTACTGCAGACGATCGGCGTGGTGATGTCACAACCCGAGCCCGCCGGGCCGGCCGAGGTTGGCCAGCGTGTCCGGGTGCTGTTCGATGCCCACCTGCCCGTGCTGGATTACGTGGCCCGCCAGTTGGTCGACGACGGCCCCATGGGTCGTGTGGTGTTCGATGCGATGGCCGCCGGCGGTGTGCAACGCTGGGAGCACCTCGCCGAGAGCGGAGCCACACCCGAGGGGCTCGACACAGAGTGGGCTGGCCTCAATCCGCTGGTCCTGGTCTTAGGCGCCATCATTTTCCGCCGACACCTCGACCGGCGCTTTCCTGAGGGATTCGCCACCGACAGTCAACTCAGCCGCTGGGAACGGGCGATGAACATGCTCATCAGCCAGGGCCAGCTCAAACACTGAAAGCTATCGCGGCAGCTCGAAACCAAACAATATGGCCATTTGGTATCGTGAGCCCTCATGGTCGCGGGGCCGCCCCTCGGGCATCACAAGGACGGCCAGGTCTGGGTGTGTCAGTGGCAGTCACAGTTCCGGGCGGTCGGGCATCGTATCGGCCGCCGGCGCGAATAGCGCCAGACCCGATCGATCGCTTACCCGCAGTCCTTCACCGTAACGCCGCTTCCGTCACCGTCAACTCGTCATGGACTCCTCCGCCATGAACGTCGCCCGCGACACCGCGCTGCTGACCTACGACCCCGGCCCCGCCCAGCTCGCCCACCGGATCGCCCGCGATCATGGTCTGCCGGCCACAAGCTGCCGTCGCAGCCATGATCACCGACCAGATTCCCCGAATAGTCTGCAGCACAGCAACACCAGCACCAGCACCACACCGTCGGGACTACCGGCACGCGGCTAGCGCGCGTAACCAGATCTGACCACAACCACATCGGAAAATCGGTGAAGTTCTATGGACGTCGACAACCTCAACGATTACCTATGCGCCACACAAGCCGGCGAACGGACTTTCACCGACACCGCCAACGACCTACTTCCCTACCACCCCGACCTGGTCAGCGCACCCCAATTCCGACGGAGTTACCGTCGATCGCTACGCGTGACGCCCGCTACCCGTGAACGGAAGTGAGCCGCCCTGGCCCAGCGGCGCGTGACCGTCAGTGAACGGAGATCGGCTGGATCGTTCCGTCGGGCCGATATTCGACCAAGCGCCCGTCGTCGGTTAGCGCGATAGGCGTCATTCCTCGCGCCGCCAGAACGTCGCCGTAATTGCACCCGGCGAGGCGGCTACGCACAGCACCACCGATAGCAGCATTAAAGAGCTTGCCCTCGTCATCGGAGAGAGTCGACAGCGCCAACTTGCCCCGCAAAGCCCGGCGCAGCCGACGGTCAGTGACGGGGCACGGATTTTCGAGTTTCTTGTTCTTGGCCATCACACACCCTCATCAGACAACCGAATCTTACCTCCAACGAGGTCGAGCATCCGACAGGAAGACAGAGGCCAGACCAGCCGCCGCCGCCATGCCGGACCGGACTCTGACTTTCTTGATGCGAACGAGACGACTTGGGTATCTGTCGATGTTGATCGACTGAGGAAAGTTAAGAAACCAGCAGGTACTAAGCTTGCCATGATGGCGGGTTGAAGGAGGACCACTGCCGCGCGCCGCGTTGCTGCAGTGGAGGCAGCCGCGAGCGGCAAGGGTCGCACGCGCGAGCGTAGGTTCGCGATTCCTCTATGATTCAGCGCGAGCGTGACCTGCCACGATGCACGGTGTCCCATACTGTGGGGTGGGAATCCGTCCGAGAGTTTCGTCACTTTGCTGCGCTGAGCGCGACTTCTGTGGTGTCTCGACCCACGGCGACGGACGGCAGTTCAGCGTCTTTCGGTCCGGCACCGTTCAGGCCGGCTGGCCGTAGACCGCCACCAATACCGAGCGGTCCAGGCTGTTGACTGACCAGACGCCGATCGCGGTGTTGGCGCAGTCCGACATGATCGCGAAGTCGGCAGGGTCGTGGTACCACTGGTTGATGACGTCGAGGTTGTTGATCGCCAGGGCGGGGTTGATGGCCACTGTCTGGCTGACGGTTCCCTTGAAACCGGCTGCGGCAGCACGGCTGGCAGGCGTGGAGCCGTCTGATCCGAGATCGCCGTCCAAGGCTCGGTCATTGAGAACGTCGTTAGCGTGCCACTCGGCGGCTTGGGTCAGGGCGGGGTTCTTCTTGATGTCGCCGGTGCACCCTGCCTGGTGTTGCACGGTATAGACGTTGGCGACCACACCGTTGTTGAGGCGGGTGTTGTCGGCGTGCGCGGCCGGCGCACCGGCAGCAGCAAGTAGAGTCGCTGCGCCAGCCGCCGTCGCTGCGTGAATAGCTCTGTGTACCACAGGATTCCTCACTATGCGGGCGGGACGTAGCCCGCCGCGGACTGGCGCAGTTGCCAGATCGCGGCGGGGCATAGCTCCTGGGCGGATTGGCTGATCAGATAGGACGCCTGGAACTCGTCAGTGGTTGAGAAGTCGGACTTGATGGTGTTAACCAACTGGCCATATCTGACGCCGGAATTGATCTGATCGCAAACGCCGTGGCCGTAGGCCAGCGCGGCGTCGGCATTGGGGAAGTTGTAGCCCGGTCGGACAGTGACGTTGATCAGGTAGCCGATGTTGTCCGCGTGGGCCGGATCCGCGGTGGTGAGCGCGCCCAGTGCTGCCAACGTACCGGCAATCAGCAGGCGCGGTGCGCGGGTAAGCATTCCCATATTGGTTTGAGTCCCATATGCGGTCGGCGAATGTGGGGATACGTGCAATATACATCCACACAACCGGGTCGTGATTACGAAGCGACGACTGGAGCGACTTCTATGTGGTCTCACGCCAGCCGGGAGTACCCGTCGATCGTAGTGTGCAAAAAGTGATAGCCGCGAACGGGCTGGTGGTAGGCATTGAACACTCCGCTGCTTTATCGATGTTGGAGTTATGGCCGCCGACCATGCGTCCGAGCATCCGCCATCCACCGCCCGCGGGGATCTTGCCCACCTTTTGACATCGACGTGCGCCAGGTCTCCACAAGACTGCGATTCGATGCGCCGGATCACCCGCCCGTCGGACGATCCAGCCAGCGCAGTCTGGCCAGCCCGTAGCGGGTCAGTACCCGGTGCACAGTAGAGGGGTGAAGGCCCAACAAGTAGCCGATGCGGGCCGCCCCCAGCGTCGCAGCATCCGGACTTTGATGATGCGACGTTCCGTACGCGTGGGCGTGCGACCTGGCGAGTGGTGATGCGAGGATCGACCAACCATTCGTGCCCCGCCGTGATCCCGATACCGCCCGGCTCCGCGCCGTGCCGTGGTGGCCGAGACCTGGAATCGTTCTGCAGCTCGGCGCGCGGACCAGCCATCGTCAACGACGCAACGAGCCAGCTTTAAGCGACCAGTTTCTGACAGCGGGGCATTACGTGGACCACGAAGACCTCCGGGGTGAGTGGGTTCCTAGACAGCTCGCACTTCACTCGGAGTCTTCGTTATGTCACCACGCCACGCCGCACCTAACGTCCGTGGTCAGTACGTTAGGTCTGTGCGGGCAGCGCGGCGGTGTCCACGTCGTCGCCGGCCCGCCGTCGCGGCTGCGGGGGCAGGAAGTGGTAGTTGCCTCGCGGATAGACCACCTGCGGCCACCAGAACCACCGGCCGAGCATCGTCGCGATCGAGGGCATCAGCAGCGACCGCACGATGAAGGTGTCGATCAGCAGGCCGATCGCGATCGTCGAACCCATCTGGGCCAGCACGACCAGCTTGCTGAACATCATGCCCGCCATCGTGGCGGCGAACACCAGACCGGCTGACGTCACCACCCCGCCGGTGCCCGCCATCGAGCGGATGATGCCCGTCTTCAGGCCGGCGTGGATCTCGTCCTTGAACCGGGAGACCAGCAGCAGGTTGTAGTCGGAGCCGACCGCCAACAGGATGATGACCGACATCAGCATGACCAGCCACTGCACCTGGATCCCGAACAGGTCCTGCCACAGCAGTACCGAGATACCGAACGACGCGGCGATCGAGCTGCCCGCCGTACCGACGATCACCAGTGCGGCGACTACGCTTCGGGTCAGGATCAGCATGATCATGAAGATCAGCGTCAGCGACGACACGACGGCGATCAGAAGGTCGTAGCGTGCGCCGTCGGACATGTCCTTGTAGGTTGCCGCGACGCCACCGAGATGGATCTTGGCGTTCGACAGCGACGACATCTTCAGCGCCTCTTGGGCGGCCTTGCGTTCCGAGTCGACGCGGGCGATGCCGTCCACTGTCGCCGGGTCGCCCTCGTGGGTGATGAACATGCGGGTCGACTTGCCGTCCGGGGAGAGGAACATTTTCAGGCCGCGTTCGAAGTCCGGGTTCTGGAAGGCCTCCGGCGGCAGGAAGAACAGGTCGTCGTTCTTGGCCTGGTCGAAACTCTCGCCCATCGCCAGTGCGGTGTCGTTGGTCGCCTGCATCTGGTCCAGCAGGGCCTTCTGCGAGTTGTACGACGCGAGTGCCAGGTCGCGGCTGACCTTCATCGACGCGATCGTCTGTGGGAGCAGCGCCGTCAGTTGCGGCGCGAGCGACGCCAGCTGATCGGTATTGCCTTGCACGCCTTCGGTTTTGTCGGTTACCTCGTCGATTCCGTCGAGGGAGTCGAACAGCGACCGGGCCGCGGCGCACAGCGGAATGTCGTAGCAGTGCGGTTCCCAGTAGAAGTAGTTCCGCATCGGCCGGAACTGGTCGTCGAAGTTCGCGATGTTGTCGCGCAGCGCTTTGGTGGTCTCCAGCAGATCCTGCGACCTGGCTGCCGAGTCCTGGGTGAGCTGCGTCTGCTTCAGCGACAGCTGGTACTGCTTTTCCAGGATGTCGATGGAAACATTCATCGAATCAACGGTTTTCAGCTGGTTGTCGAGCTGGTCCCGCTGGAACGGCAGGTTCATGTTGGTGGTCTGGCCCGCCACCGAAGTCTGGAACGGAATCGAGCTGTGCTGGATCGGGATGCCCAGCGGCCGGGTGATGCTCTGCACCATCGCAATGCCCTCGGTGTGCATGACGTTGCTGGCGATCTTGTTCAGCACCAGCATGTCCGCGGGATTACGCATGTCGTGGTCGGCCTCCACCATCAGGATGTCGGGGTTCATCCGGGCCTGCGTGAAGTGCCGGTCAGCGGCGGCGAAGCCCTGGTTCACCGGGGCTTCATTGGGAAGGTAGTAGCGGTCGTTGTAGGCGGGCTTGTAGCCGGGGATTGCCACGATGCCGATGAGGACCACGAACAGGCTGGCGACGAAAATCGGTGCGGGCCAGCGGACCACGGCGGTACCAACGCGCCGCCAAAAGCGGCTCTGCGGCGGTCGCTTCGACTCGTATAGACCGACGCGGCTGCCCAGGAAGAGCACGGCAGGGCCGAGCGTGACCGCGATCGCCACGATCACGAGCATGCCGATCGCGACGGGCGCGCCCATGGTGGTGAAGTACGGCAGTCGCGCGAAGGACAGGCAGTACGTCGCTCCGGCGATTGTCAGGCCGGAACCCACGATGACGGGGGCCACGGATTTGAAGGTGGCGTAATAGGACTCGTCCCGGTCCAGCCCCATGCCGCGGTCTTCGCGATATCGGCCGAAGATGAAGATGCCGTAGTCGGTGGCGGCCGCGATCGCCAACATCGTGAGGATGTTGCCGGCGAATGTCGTCAACCCAAAGGCGCCGTGCAGAGCCAGAATCGACACCACACCGCGGGCGGTCAACAACCCGAGGAAGGTCAGGAACAGCTGGATCAGCGTGGTCCGGATCGATCGGTAGACGATGAGCAGCATGCCCGCGATCGCGGCCAGGGTGATCAGGGTAATCATGGCGAGGCTGGCGTTACCGATGACGTGGAGGTCGTCGGTCAGCGCTGCCGGACCGGCGACGTAGGCCTGCACGCCGGGCGGGGCCGGGGTCTCCTTGATCACCTTGCGGACCTCGTCGACACCTTCGTTGGCCAGCGTCTGGCCCTGTTCGCCGGCAAGGTTCAGCATCACGTAAGCGGCCTTGCCATCGGCACTTTGGGCACCGGCGGCCGTCAGCGTGTCACCCCAGAAGTCTTGGATGTGCTGGATGTGCTCGGGATCCTGTTCCAGCTTGCGGATGATCTGGTCGTAGTACTGGTGCGCGTCCGGGCCGAGGGGCTTCTGGCCCTCGATCACGACCATGATCGTGCTGTTGGAGTTGAACTCTTTGAAGTTGGCGCCCATCAACTTCATCGCCTTCATCGACGGCGCATCTTCGGGCGCCATTGGGGCCGAGTGCATCTCGCCGACGACCTCGAGCTGGGGCGCGACGACGTTGACCAGAACGGCGATCGCGATCCAGAACAGCACGATCGGCAGCGCCAGGATGCGCAACAGGTGCGGGAGGACCGGACGCTTCGGCTTGCTGGCGGGTTCGGGCGCGGTGACGGTGTGGGTCATGCTGACTTCACCAGGCAGTAGGTCTGGGCGTTGACGCCATCGGCCGATTGCTCCTCACGGACGGTTCCGTTCACAGTGACGCGGCATCCAATCTGGTCGCCGTCGGTCCGCGCCATGAGACTGGCGCTGACAGCCGGCAAGGTTGTCGACAAGGTGACCGACCACGGCAGCGATGCGGTGATCGTGTGCACTTTGGCTTCCGGGTCGAAATAGCTGATCTGGGCGGTGGTGCCGGGTGCACCGTAGACGTCGTAGACCATGACCTTGGGGTTGAACTGGACGATCTCGATGCCAGCACCCGATCCGGCGTTGAGGTCCTGGGATCCGAACATCCTGTGCAGACGCGAAACGACCAGTCCCGAGACCGCAAGCACGACGATCAGAATCAACGGGACCCAAATGCGTTTCAGCACACGTCCCACCGGAATTGCTTTCACCCCAACACCTTCCGTCAATCGACGGGCCGCGGTGCGGCCGTCTCCGCCGCACAGTCAGCGTTGGCCATGAGCCGGCCGATGAGCGGCAACGCCACTCGTGCCGACAGCCACAACGCCGCCTGCTCTTCGGCCGTCAGCGTCGTCATCAACGCCGCCAAGCGTTCCCGGCGCATGCGCTTCCGCTCATCGAGCAATGCCTGCCCCTGGACGGTGCTGGCGATCAGGCACGCCCGGCCGTCATCGGGGTCGGGCAACCGGGTCACCAGCCCCGCGCGTTCGAGCCGTTGGACCAGCTGCGTCATCGACGGCTGGCTGCCACCTTCCTTGCTAGCCAGCGTGGTCAACCGGATCGGTCCTTCACGACACACCCGATTCATCGTGAATGCTGCGGACGCGCTCAGGTCAGCGCGATCGCTGAGGAACCGGATCGTCAGATCCATCGCCTGATCCAGAACCTCCCCGACGCAGTCGACTCCCTCGGCAGCCGTGCCTTCTTCCACGATAGATATATATCACGTGCTCTATATAGTCACAATCGGAATTCGCTCGAGGTTAAGCACAAGCTGAGGGCGCGGCTCCTTAGGCGATTCTCGGCATTACTAGCGGTCCCCCGCAGTGCTCGTTGCGCCATGGCGGTGACAAGTTGCGGTTGTCGCGTCGCCCCGCGTCCCGTGCGTCTCGATTGAGAACGCGACTTCCAAGTGCGGGGCTAGCCTCGCAGCACGAAGGGTCCGTGCCCTGCAGATGACCCCAGTCGACGCTGTCATATCCCCTTGTTGCTCAGCGACGAGCACTACGATCGTGTCCCGCGCCGGCGTCAGAACCCCGGCTGCGTCAAGCTCACCGACACGTCCAAAGTGTCAGCCGCCTTGCGCGGTGCGCTCGCCGACTTAAACTCCGTCTGATCGCAAGGCGTGCCGCGCGGCTCAATGGATAACCGGCGTTATCCACCAACGCTCTCCAGCGACGGCCGTGGAACGAAATACGATGCGTCACATGCTTATCTGTGGATAACAGCAGATGTCCATAAATATCTGGCGTCATGGGGCCGTGCCCAGATCAGGCCCCGCCGCAACCTCCGCAGCAGGCCTGCCCTACTGGTTCAGCGAGTTCCTGGCTGACCGGGCGGTGCGCAAACCCTCGCCGCACAACCGCCGCACGGATCGCGGACCTGCGGGCCACCGCGGTCAACAGGGACAACTTGCGCGCGGCGTTCGCCGCCTACGCCGACACCCAGCATCGGACAAGACCTGTATGCCGGGGTGTCTGAGCTGGAACCCCGGACCTGTGGCATTTTCGCGGGACGACAATCGATTTGGTCGGCACCTCATTCCGGATGACGCGTGCCCGCGAAGACGATGCACACCAATCGACTACGACCCGTCGATAGGTACCGAAAGGCCGGCCTGGTGTCGTACGAGCCCGCAAACTGATGTCGAGTGGATGTTCTTCCGGCCGGTGCGATTGGGCGGTCCTGACGGCAGTTGTACGTATCTGCTGTGCGTCTGTAGTCCGGGGACGAATGCTAGGACTCCTCGCTGTTGGCCGAGCCGTACAGCGGGGGGTGTGGCATCTGAGTTAGTCCCCGGCCACACGAAGAGGACTGGGAAGTCGAAGTACTCGCCTTTCCTGGCACAGGGTTGTTGATCAATACTAACGGGCCAAGCTAGCTTGGCGTGATCAAGACGGTGCTCAACGCTCGGGCGAGCACCGCGGATTGGGATTGCGCATAATGGCGGCGTAGTGGTGCTCCAAGATGCACTGAAATGGCAGTTAACGTCTGCTAGTACGGCGCATTAATCAGTTTCCGGATCGAGTCAATCCGTTTCGAGCGGTGCTCGTTACACTGGGCTGGGTGACTGGTCCAACAGCGACTCCCCGCCGGCTGCGGGTGGATGCCGCACGCAACCGCCAGCGAGTCATGGACGCGGCGCGTCAACTGTTCGCCGAGCGTGGACTCAAACCAAACCTCAACGACGTAGCGCACCGGGCGGGTCTGGGAGTGGGGACTGTGTACCGGCGGTTCGCCACGAAGGACGAGTTGATCGAGGCGATTTTCGTCGATGGGCTCGATCAGCTGACCGCGCTCGCAGAGGAAGGACTCCGCCACGACGATCCCTGGGAGGGATTCGTCTGGTTCGTCCAGCGCATGTGCGAGATCACGGCAACGGATCGAGGATTTCGAGAAATTGCTGTTAGCAAGGTATTTGCGAGTGCTCGCGTGAGTGCCGCGAAGGAACGCTTGGGGCCCCCGCTAGCCCAACTTGTCGAGAACGCCCAGTCGGACGGGCGTCTGTGGCCCGACTTCTCCTCCACGGACATGCCCATCATCACCTTGCTTGCCGGAATGGTCAGCGACTTCGCCGGAGATGTCAATCCCGATCTGTGGCGGCGATACGTCGGCCTCCTTCTGGACGGCATGCGATGCCATCCGAGCCAGGACCCCTTAGTTGTCGACGCACTGGGCGAGCATGGCCTCGACGCAGCGATGGGCACGGGGAGCCCGCAGGTGCGTAGCATGGCGGCTCATCGCCCCAAGCCAGCTCCTCCGGTTTGGCGGGATGCGTGGCTTTTTGCGCCACCGTGAGGTGCGCCGCACTCAACGGCCCGTACACCGAGACCAGATTGTGCGCGGGCCATTCCCGCAATTGCGACGAGCGACGCGACCACGCCCTGATGTCGTCGCGACAAAATCCTGCGATCTCGGTCGACGCCGATAGGATCCCAACGACTGGGGCAACTCGCGGCGCAACGTGGTCTGATAGATGACCACGCGCGGGCCCCGTGATACGGCGACGTCCAGTCGGTTGACACCAACACGCCGTCGTCGCGGGCTTGCCGGTTCGGCACGATCACATGGGTATGCAGATGCGAATCCCCTGACCCCCACACTGCCAGGCGAGGTCTCCACGTCGGACATCGCCGATGACGCTACTTACCTGACACACGGGTGAAGCGTCAACCGCGGCGGTTCGGGCGCGCGGAACCTCAAGTACGACGCGTGGTGGTACTCAGAGCGGTCCCTCATCAGGCCACTGTTCCTCATCTCGGTTCGAGACCCGGTTGCGTTTCTTGGCGCGGTACATGGCTCGGTCGGCCACCCGCAGGATGTCTATGGCGCTGCGTCGCTCGTCGGGCCCCACCAATGCGCTGCCAATGCTGCCGCAGATGCGTACCTCCGCTCCCTGCAGATTCACCGGTGCCGACAGTAAGGTGTGAAGGGAGTGTTCCTGTCGGTCGACGTCGGTGTGGGTGAGATCGCCGAATAGCAGGATGACGAATTCGTCACCTCCCCAGCGGCCGACCATATCTTCGGGATCTATGGCGTCGCGAAGTCGCTGGGCGGCGAGGCACAGTACATCGTCGCCGGCGGCGTGGCCCATGGTGTCGTTGATGGTCTTGAGGTTGTCTAGATCGAAGAAGAGCACCGCGCCTAGGCGTCGACCGTTGCTGGGGTGATTCAGTGCGGTGATGCGGGACAGGATATGGGCACGGTTGGGCAGCCCAGTCAACGCATCATGCGTGGCCTGGTGGGCGAGATGTTGATTCGCCACGTGTTGGTCGGTGATGTCGTGGATGGTAATGACCACCGAGGAATGGTGGGGATCGGAGGGCTCCAATAGCCGACAACTTCCCGATAGCCACACCCGGTGCCCATCGATGCGGTCGAAACCCAGGATGCGGCCGGTGAGCGGGACACCCGTCTTCAGCGTCTGGGCGATCGGGTGCTCATCACCGAGGAGTCGTCGCCCGTCGGGCTCATAGAGGGGGATGTCGGCAGCGCGGTCCACCTGGTATTCGTCGAGGAGCACGTCGAACCTGGTGCCTAGAATACTTTCGGCGGCGGCGTTAACCGTTTCGTCGCGGCCGTCGGCGCCGAGGATGATGATTCCGGCGTCTATTGATGCCACCACGGTTTGAAGGTGCTGTTCAGCACGGCGCAGCGCGGTGAGGTCCGCGCAAGCCACGACATAGCCGGTGTCCATCGCCGCGGCAGACACCCGCACGGTCAGGCCCGTTCCGTCCGCGGCATGGTGGAGCGTCTGCACGACACCCCCGGCAGCGATCGCCGTTGGGTCCAACGGGGCCCCGACGGCCTCGCTCACGGGGCGACCCACCACCTCCGCTGCGGTTCGACCGTATATGCTCGCGGCGGCGGGATTCCAGCTGGTGACGACGCCGGCTGCGGTAGTGGCAATGAGTGCGTCGCTGACATGGTGGTGCATTAGTGCGGCCTGGTAGCGCAAATCGTCGGCAGTCCGCTGAGTCGTCACTTCGTCGAAAATGACTTGAAACGCGGGCCGTCCCAGCCATCGGATCCGCACCGCCACCGCAATCGCCTCGATGGCAGCGCCATCGAGGCGCAGCACGACACCAGCTGATGGAGCAGAGGCATCACCATGCCTTCGCATTGCAGAGATGTGTGCCCGAATCCCGTCGAGCGCGTCTGAGTGAACAAGCTCAGCCAGGGAGCGACCCACCAGCTGAACGTCCGATTCCGCCTTCATCCAGACCACGAATGCAGTATTGACATATAAGAGCACTTCGCCGTCATGCACGCACACCGGGCTAAGGCTGCGTTCAGCTAACTGCCGATAACCCCGCTCGTAGGCGCACGCGGGCTGATGCCAGCAATCACCCTCCCAGACGCAGGCGCCACCGTCGCTCTGCGCACTGCAGTCGCGCCCACCACGATTCAATTGAATATGTTCAGTGCTCACCCAGACCCCGTCTCGACCGTTGATGCTACTACACCGTGCCGTGACGCGTCGCCCGTGGCGTTAGGCTGCGGCTACTTCGGCAGGGGCAGATGGGTCCGACATCAACTCGTGCCTCACCATGAGAGGTTACGACTGGCTGAGCTTCTTGGGCGGGTACCGACCCACAGCTCGCTGCGCCAGCGGGTCGGATGGATTTCGGTGAGCGTCAGTGGGAATCTCGCGAGCGGCACGTCTCTCGCGGGAGCGCCGGCTAACTCGATGACGAGCTCCTGGACGACGAGATTCCCAGTAATGCGGCAGGACGGCAACGTCGAGGCATCAATGTTTCGGGCCAGCACGAGCTGCTGGAGCTGTGGGGGTGGGTTCTATGCTGCCGTATCGCCGCCCCACTTAAGAGACGTGCCAATCGGCGTGGGAACGCTTCACTGGTCTTGTCGAGGTCGACGATCGGGCCGATCTGGCGCGCAACTGGTTGCTTGCCCATCTGGTCGACGGGTGTCAAGCTCGCCACCGATACGTTCGTCGTGCAGAAGGTCTTCGATGTTGGCCCCTTACTAGAGCCCCACGGTGAGGGACGCCGTGGCGCTCTGCGTGGACGAAAAAGCGGGATGCGGCCTCGGACCGATCCCAACCAGTGTCGGCGACGGTGCCGGGGCCTGAACGGGGCAGCGACGTTGCGGGCCCCTCGGCGCCGATCTTGTTCGGGAACACCAGGAACTCTCGTCGTAATGACGGAATGCAACGAGCCGATGACTCCTTCCGGCCGGCAGGTCCAGCGCTGCGCACAAGTTAGAGTTGCGGCGTACAAGTTAGAGTTCATGTGGCGAACGCAGTCACGACTGATCCTCACCGGGCCCGCACCGAAGTTGCACAGGGCTCGGGATTCTTCTAGTTGTGGCCGGCCCAGCCTTCGTCGTCAAATCGGGGGTGTGCCCCTTAAGAGAGGACAGTCGTGAACGACTATGAAGCAATCAGACGCGTTATCGCGTTGCACGCTCAGCTACTTGACGAGCGTCGATGGTCCGAACTTGCGGCGTTGTTCAGCCCGGATGGTGTGCTGCCGTGGAATGGAAACACTTTTAGGGGGCGAAAGGAGATCATCGAGGGGCTGCCAGGGACGCAACCAGCGACCCCGCACAGGATCAAACATTTCGTATACGCACCGGTAATCGAGATCGATGGAAACGATGCCAGAGCCTGGAGCGATGTGATCGTGTCGCTGGTACCCAAAGAGGGCTCCGCCGAGATGTCGTTTGTAGGGCGCTATCACGATCACCTTCGTCGTGAAAATGGATGCTGGCGACTGCTCAAGCACATCACGGTGAAAACCGGCGACGCCCTGCCCGACGATGAACGGTTGCCGTCAGGGCTTTATGCCGACGACCAGACTCGCTGAGGGTAAACGGCGACACTCACCCGGCGTGACCGAAGTTCCACGGGACACGGACCGCACCGATACCCGTCTGGTGATCCGATAAACAGCGGCATCGGTTGTCGCGCACAGGGTATCGTCAACTCAACGCCGCCCTGCACCCCTCGCAATGACCCAGTCGCGCATACACCCACCCGCCGGGGAGTTGCTGGCTCGCCGAAAAGCCGGCGGCGACGGGCGGGATGGAAGCACTACGGATCCTCAGCCGTCGGCTCTCAGACGTCGTCTATCGAGCCATCCTTGTCCGTTCTCATTGAATCTGGGGCACATTTACTAGTCTGACCTGCATTGCCCCAGATTGGATGAGAATTTCGATCGCGACGTTTCTCATTGAATCTGGGGCTACCCTGCTTCCGCGCCCGGCTGCGAGCGCAGCAGGGTAGCCGGAATGGTCTCCTGTCGATTCCGTTGGCTCGGGTACGTCTTCGGTATAACTACTGTGATCGTGTCTCTCGTGACACACGATCATGATTCTGTGGTGCGCTCGCTCGTGTTGGTAGTTCGGGTGCCGGCTGCGGCCTTTGAGCACCTTGGCCACCGCCCGTTTTAGATTGTCATAGCGGATACGGGCCGGGACATCACCAAAGTGGTTGAACGCCAACACATGCCGATGCAGGAGCGCCTCCTGGCCCTGAGTGGTGAAGTTGCTCCGAGCTAGAGGGCGAACGCTCCGCCTTTGATGAGGATGAGGGCCCCGATTGTGATCAGTGCAACGGGCAGAACGATGTGGCCCCAGCGTGAGAGTGCTTTGGCGATGATCGGGTGGGAGGCGAAATATCGGCCGGCCGCGCACCAGATGGCCACACCGATGAGGAACACGATGATGTAAACACCGATGGTGGCGATCGTTGAGACGGCGAAGATCGGAACGTACACGCCGATGTTGTCGCCGCCGTTGGCGAAGGTGATGACTGCGACCTGCCAGGTGCCAGGCGTCAACAGTGTTGCGGGATCATCGGTCGGCGCCGGTTGGGTGCGGCGATCCCGCCAGGCCAGCCATGCCGCCCGCAGCCCCAACACGATGGGCAGCAGCCCGAAGTACGGCAGTGCGGCTGGAGGAAGCAGCGTGGCACCCAGGAGTGCGCCGCCGACCGAAACTGCCAAGATGGCGGTGAAGCCGAGGTACTGACCGGCGGTCACTCGGATGGCTGCGCCACGATGACCGGGCGCCTGGCCGAACATCACCGCGAGGACCACGATGTCGTCGATATTGGTGATGGCGAAGGTGGCGATCGCCTGAACGAGTGTGGCTGGGCTCAGCACGGCCAATGCGACCAGCTTCGAGTGAAATCCCACCGCATCGGGTGAGCCTACTGCTCAGCAGGCCCCGCGCTCCCGCGCACCAACGACCTCCAGTGGGGCGGAAATTCATGACGACTGCCGGGGTCAACGGACTTGACGAAATACATGCCTCCGGTGCCACGGAGGTGGCTCCTAGAGGTATCGACATACGTCATCGGCGCTGCATGATTCCGGGTCGACGCTTTCGGCGCCCTGCCGCAGCCGGGCGATGGTCTCGCGCAGTGCCACCAGTGCGCTGATCTGCTCGTCGAGGTCGGTCAGTCGGATGTCGAGCAGGTCGCGCACGTGCGTGCACGGCGCGTGGCCGCTGTCACGGATGTCGAGGATCTGCCGAATCTGGGCGAGGCTGAACCCGGCGGCCTGTCCCCGTCGGATGAAGCCGACCCGGGCGATCGTGTCGGCGGCATAGTCGCGATACCCCGCCGGGGAACGTTCGGCGGGCGGGAGCAGGCCTTCGTCTTCGTAGTAGCGCAGCGTCGCGGTGGTGGCCCCGGTCGCCTCGGCGAGCTTCCCGATTCTCACGATGTCTCCTCAGAACACTTGACCTTCAAGCCTACTTGAAGGTCAAGGATGGGTGCATGAGTCAGGGATTGGACCTCGCGGTCATCGGTTCCGGCGGCGCGGCGATGGCCGCGGCGATCCGCGCTACCGCGCTCGGCAAGTCCGTCGTCATGATCGAGCGCGGCATCTTCGGTGGCACGTGTGTCAACACCGGCTGCGTGCCGTCAAAGGCCCTGATCGCAGCGGCCGAGGCCCGGCATACCGCAGCCGACACTGCCCGGTTCCCGGGGATCGCCACCACGGCCGGCCCGGTGGACATGGCGGCCCTGATCGCCGGCACGCACGATCTGGTGGAGTCGCTGCGCTCAGAGAAGTACCTCAACGTGGCCGAATCGTATGGCTGGCAGCGCATTCAGGGCCAAGCGCGGTTCGCCGGAACCCCGGACGCGCCCGTCATCGAGGTCGGCGATGCCACCATCGAGGCCGAGCACTACCTGATCGCCACCGGCGCGAACCCAGTCATCCCGCCCGCATTCGAGGGCGTCGCCTACCTGACCTCGACCACCGCGATGGAAGTCACCGAGGTCCCGGAGTCGCTGCTGGTGATCGGCGGCGGCTACGTCGCGTTGGAGCAGGCGCAACTGTTCGCCCGGCTCGGGTCAACGGTGACGGTGCTGGTCCGCTCCACGCTGGCATCGAAGGAAGAGCCGGAAGTCGGCATGGCGCTGCTGGAGGTGTTCGCCGACGACGGCATCCGGGTGGTGCGCCGCGCCACGGTGAGCGAGGTCGAGCAGGCCGACGATCAGGTCACGGTCACCGCGACCATCACCGGCGGAACGCAGCAGTTCCGTGCCGCGAAAGTCCTCGTCGCCACCGGCCGCCGTCCGAACACCGACGGCCTGAATCTCGAAGCGGTGCAGGTCAAAACCGGCGAGAACAACGAGGTCGTGGTGAGCGACGGGCTGCAGTCGTCGAACCCACGGATCTGGGCGGCCGGCGACGTGACCGGGCACCGCGAGTTCGTCTACGTCGCCGCCCATCACGGCGCGATGGTCGCCGACAACATCTTCACCGACGCCGGCCGCAGGGTCGACTACCGCCATCTGCCCCGCGTGACGTTCACCAGCCCCGCGGTCGGTGCGGCCGGGACGACCGAGGCCGAGCTCCTCGCCGCCGGGACACGGTGCGACTGCCGGGTGCTGCCGCTAAAACATGTGCCGCGTGCGGTGGTCAACCGAGACACCCGCGGTTTCATCAAACTCGTCGCCGACGCCGGCACCGGCCGCATCCACGGCATCACCGCCGTCGCCAAGGATGCTGGCGAGATCGCCGCCGCCGCGGTCTACATCCTCGACGCCGCGATGACCGTCGACCAGGTCGCCGGGTCCTGGGCCCCGTATCTGACCATGGCCGAAGGCATCAAAATCGCCGCCCAGTCCTTCAGCGCCGATATGTCCCGACTGTCCTGCTGCGCATCCTGACGCATGGCTCACTCGAAAGGTTCCTGATGCCCAATTTCCTTGACCGCCTGACCATTCCGGAAGAGTCCGGGCTCGACCCGACGATGCTGGTGCCGTTGCTGCGGCTGCTCGCCGCCGGCGAGCCGGTCACCGTGGAGGCGCTCGCCGCGGCCGTCGGCCTCCCGGTTGACGAGGTGACCCGGCGTCTGGCCGCGGTACCCGACACCGAATACGACGAGCAGGGCCGCATCGTCGGCCAGGGCCTGACCCTGCGCCCGACCCGCCACCGATTCACCGTGGCCGGCCAAGAGCTCTACACCTGGTGCGCCCTGGACACCCTCATCTTTCCCACCATCCTGGACCGGCCCGCCAGCATCGAATCCGAATCACCCGTCAGCGGGCACCCGATCAGGGTCTCGGTCGGCGAAAACGGTGTCACCAGCGTGCAGCCCGAGACCGCGGTGGTCTCGCTGGTCAACCCCGACGACCTCACCTCGATCCGGTCCTCATTCTGCAACCAGGTGCACTACTTCACCTGCGCGCAGGACGCCGCGCCGTGGCTCGCCGAGCACCCCGAAGGTCAGATCGTCAGCGTCGCTGAGGCCCACCAACTCGGCGCAGCCCTGACCACACAAATCCTTACCCAGCTCCATACCCCGCCAACTGCCCACCCCGGCTGCTGCAGCTGACCAGCCGCACCCAACCTGATGAGGAGAAATCAATGAATCAACGTCCACGAAGAAATCCCGTGCTGCTGGGTGCGGCAGCGGTGCTGGTGACGGCCCTGTGTTGCGCCGCGCCAGTCCTGATCGCCGGCGGCGCGCTCGCCGCCGTGTGTGGACTGCTCGAGAATCCATGGGTCATCGGGGCAGCCGTCGCGCTGCTGCTGGCGGCTGTGGTCGCCTTCGCCCGCCGCGGTCAACGCGGCGATCACTGCTGTCCCGCCGACAGCCATTCACCCGCGACGCACACGCTCGACGACCTGACGAAAGGAAGCATCGACAATGTCTGAAACGCGTTCGTTTACACCCCACAGGTGGGCGGGCGTTACGGCTGTGATGCTGGCAGCGGGCGCGCTGACCGCGTGCGGCCAATCGGCCACAACCAGCAATCCGACCTCACCGCCACACGCCAACGCCACAACCCAGGCGACGGCGGCGACACTGACCACGGTGGACGGCAAAACCGTCGAACTGCCCGCTGCCGCCCCGACCGCGATCCTGTTCTTCTCCTACGGGTGCGGCGAATGCGTCGGCGGCGGTAAATCCCTGGCCGCTGCTCGGGCGGCCGTGGAGAAAGCCGGAGGCAGCGCCAAGTTCCTAGCCGTCGACATCGTCCCCACCGAGAAACCCGCCGATGTTCGCCACTTCCTGGACCAGATCGGCGGCACCAGCCTGCCCGCGGTCGTCGATACTAACGGGGCCCTGACCAGCCGCTACCAGGTGACCGCGCCGACCACCGCCCTCGTCATCGACCCGTCCGGGCAGATCAGCTACCGCGGCCACGCCCCGTCCCAGGATCAGATCCTGGCCGCCCTCGGCAGCAGCGCCGCACGGTGAACCTGCTCGCGCTCGCGTTTACCGCTGGCATGCTCGCCCCGGTCAACCCCTGCGGGTTCGCGCTGCTACCGGCGTGGATCACCGGCACCATCGCCACCGGCGGCACCGATGCGGTGCTCGTGCGGCTGGCCCGGGCACTGCGCACCGGGGCCGTCCTGACCATCGGGTTCACCGGCACCCTCACCCTCGCCGGTATCGCGATCAGTGCCGGTGCCCGGACCCTGGTGACGGCTGCTCCCTGGCTCGGGATCACGATCGGGCTCACCCTGGCCATCTTGGGCGGCTTCATGCTCACCGGCCGCACCATCGGTCTGCGTATGCCTGCCCGGACGCGTCATCGGCCGGACTCCCCAACAGCCGGTGGTGTGCTCGCGGCCGGAATCGGCTACGCCCTGGCGTCACTGTCCTGCACCTTCGGGGTACTGCTCGCGGTGATCGCCCAGGCCCAGGCCACCAGCGGATGGGGCGGTCTGCTGGCAGTGTTCACCGCATACACAGCCGGTGCCGCCACCATCTTGATGCTGGTCAGCGTCGGCACCGCCATCGCCGGCACGGCCCTGACCCGGCATCTGGGTATCCTCGCCCGCCACGGGACCCGCGTCACCGCCGTTGTCCTCATCGCCACCGGCGCCTACCTCGCGTGGTACTGGCTGCCCGCGGCCACCGGGCACACCGCCAGCGGCGGCAACCTGCTCACCGGCTGGTCGGCCACCGCGACCGGATGGCTGCAGGACCACGCCCTCCCGGCCAGCGTCATTGCCGCCTTCGCTGTGGTGGTCAGCGCGGTGGCCGCGTGCTGGACCACCCACCGCCGGCCAATCACCGGCAAGCAGCGCCGCCGGTGATGATTCACCGGCCGATACACCCAGCCAGATACCACTGTCCCTAACGATTAGAAAGCCGATAGATACAACCGTCGGACACAGTCAGATGCACACCACAAGTGCCTTACTGATAAGGCACATTCAAGACTGCCGACCCCTAAGCGCGACACGCCAGTTCTGCGCCGTCTGAGCGTGTCGTCAATACGGCAGTGGCGAATAGGCGTCGGTACTGCGCCCATTGCTCGACGGGGGTGGCGTCGGCATGGTGGGCGCCGGTGCGTTCGTTGATGCGGTCGAGCAGTAGCGTCGGCCAGGCGGGTTCCGTTGGCGTCCTGGGCTGTTCAACCCGAGGGCGAGCTGTGAGCAATGTTGCGGCTACGGCGATCACATCGGGGTAGGCCACCACGTGCGCTTCTAGGCCATTCTGCAGAATCCCCGCCGCCACGTGACGCTCTGCGTGAGCCCAGAAGACCAGGATGTGGCGGGCGTCGCCCAAGGCGTCATGAAGGTCGACCTCTGAATACTGACGGGCCAAGCGCCGATGCGTGCGCCCGGCACTGAGCACCGTGGGCCGGTCACGAAGATCCACCTGGTCGTCAAGAACGCGCGTTGGTGAACCGATCCAGCGTCGGTGACGGTGGCATACGGAGACATGTGCAGGCAGGTAGCAGTAGACGGGTTCGTGTATTCCCTTGCGTGCCATACATCTTTGACACAAAGGGCGGCGGAGATATTGCTTGAGCGCGGTGGGGTCGCCAGCAAGCCCGCAGAGACGGGACCGGATTACCTGCTCAGGTTGGCCGCTGACGACGGCCAACCAGTCCGGTCGCGGCCGGGCTGCGCATGATTCGGCGACATGGCCGCGCAGTGTGGAGACGCCGATATGGTTGGCGCGGGCCAGCCTGTCGATGTAGGACGATACGGCTTCCCAACGGAACGGTGCGATCGTTCGCGGGAGCCGCTGGCGTGGTCCGCGCGGCCACGGCCTGACAGTTGCCACGTCAGCTGGCCGTGCGGGCCGCGGCCGTGTGGGCGGCGTAGTCGATCAAAATATCGTCCATGGCCTCGCGGGTGATGTGCTCGGTGCCGTCGAGCATCGCTTGGATTGCTGAAGCCCGGATCAAGTGGGCCAGGCTGCCGATCATCCCGCCGGTGCGGCGGTGCAGGTAACGGGCCTGGGCGACAAGGCTTCCCGGTTCGTGTCGATGCAGACGCGCGTGCCGGTGAACAACAGCCCCGAGCGTTCCACTTCGATCCCGGCGTAAACGAATGTCGCAGGCAGATGCTCGGTGAAGTATTTGAGGTGGTCGGACAGTTCTTCGCCGGCGCGGGTGTCGAGGTTGAGGTTGTGGATTTCATCGACCACCACGATGTCGGTACGGGCATCGATGAGCACCTGGCACACGGCATCGGAAATATCGGTCACGTTCATCCGCTGATTGAGCGTGGGAAGCCCCAGAAACCTTGCGAACTCCATCGCCTGTTGACATTGCTCAACCAGCGCGAGATCGGGGCCCGGCGCGGGCTGATCATCTCCGGCGGGGCAGCGACGGGGAAAACCCTTGCGGGGCGACCCTTTCGGCGGGGCCGTCACATACACCACCGGAATCCGGGCTCTCATCGCCGGGAAACCGTGCACGGGTGCGCAATTCGCTGAAACCGACCCATGATCGCCAACAGCCGGCCCTGATGGGTGATCGCTTCGATCGCCGACGTGGTGACCACCACCAGCTCCGAATGATGCGCAACCCGGGCCTCGTTGTAGGCCGTCCGCTCGTCCTCACCGAGGCTGGCCCACTCGTCGTCGGCGAGCAACGTGAACTCCGGCGGATCGGCATCAACAAAACGCCGCCAGCCCTCCAGCGTCGTGGTCGGCTGGCGGCGATCCTCTAACTGACCCACCGCCGCAATCTCGGTCACAGTCGCCACGTTTGGGCCTCCTTGCGTGCATCAAACACCGGCAGGGGTATGACCTCCGCCATCTCGCCGTCATCGTCGAAAGTCTCGTTGTCGGCGGCCCGTTCCGACGGTGACGGGCCATGATGTTCGGATGATTCCGTCGGGTCCGGCCAGTCCCGGCCGGCGCTCGCGGCGCTGGTCCGTCCAGTCACTCGGCGCTCGGCTTTCGTCTGCTGCTGCGGCCCAGCGGCGGCGCGGTCCAGCAAGTCCTCCGCGATGGCCGCAATCTCCGCTTCCTGGGTCTTCTGGGCCCCTCTGCGGTCGGCTACGGAGCGGGCGTGGCGCCACAGTGTCTCGCCGAACGGCACCGGCGAGGACCGAAGGTGCGTCCACGTCGCGGCCAGCCATCCGTCTTCGTGGTGATTGCGCACCCAAATCCTCGACACGTCATACGGGTCGTAGTGCACTTCCCACTGTCCGTTACGGGCATCGACCCCGGAATGCTGGCGCCGGTATGGGTTGAGCGCCTTGGCGTCATAGGTGCGATGGTTGATCCGGACCCCGTAACTGTTGATTGTGCGCCACTGCACGGGAAGCAATTCGATATAGTCGTCGGCGTCCAGTGGGACCGGTACATAGCCAGCCACCTCAACGAGGGCAGTGTATTTCTCGTTGGGAGACAACGCTTTCCCCGGCGTCACCGGATCCCGCAGGCCATCGTGGGGGCGGTTCTGCCACACCGCGATGATCCACTCGTCCAGCAGCGCCTGCAGCTCAATCATCGACCACACCGCGTCGTCCTCGGCGTTTTTCCCACGCCGCTCCACCGATGAACCGACGTAACCGGCCACGTACTGTGCGAACAGGGTGCCCACCGACTGCAATGTCCGCTCGATCTTCGGCTTATCGGTCGGGCAGTCGGGATGAGCCGGCTGCAGATTGATCCCCAATGTGCAGCACGCTTGCCGAAATGTTTGGGACAGATACGCTTTCCCGTGATCGCAGACGATCGTCTCGGGAGCGATCACCGGCCTGGCCGCAGCATCGGCCAGGCGCTGATCGACACTGGTCAGGCTGTGGTGCGGAAGTACCGACCGGGACATCCGCAGCGCATCGGCCCATCCCGGGCGCATCGGTTCGGGCGTCAATGCCCGCGCCAAGAGCAGTGACGCGTCCACTGCTTTGGTCGTCGGTCGCAGCACCGCGGCCGGGATGGACCGCGTAGCGTTGTCGACCATCGCAGTCAGCTCGACTCGGTCTACCATGCCGTCATCGAGCACTACCCGTACATCCAGAAGGGTTGAATCGATTTCCACCATCTCGCCGGGGCGCACCACGGTGATCGACCCGAATGGGCCATCGGGCTGCTTGGACAGCGATCGCCGCGTCCGTGCTGACCCGAACGTGTGCCGTCCTTCCGCGAGGCGCTTGACCAGCCGGTAGAAGGTGGGCTGCGACGGCATCGCGGGCGCGTCGTCGGCACCATAGGTGGCCACCAGCGTCTTGGCGACCCGCCGTTGCAGACGCTGCACCGTTCCCGTTGACAGGTCGGTCTCGCCCTCGATCGCATCCCGCACCGCGGCGACGACACGGTCGTCCACACGGCCGAATACCGCGCGCCGCCGATTATGGCGCCCGTCAACCACTCCCAGGAGCCCGTCCCGTTCGTAGGCAAATCGGCGACGCTGCAACGCATTCCGACTCACGTCGTGGCCGGCGGCACGCAGCTCGTCCAACTTGGCCAGCTCACGCTGCCGCAGAGATCGTTTCGCCGTGTCGAACTCTGGGCGGGGACGAATGCCCGCGGCCGTCCCAGGCGGGCGGCCGCTGAGGATCTCCACGATGTGGCGCTCCCACCACCGTGCTTGCTCGACGGCTGCCTCGGGAATGCCAGCCAGCATTTCCTCAGAACACAGTGGCGGTCGCGACCCCGACACCAATTCCAATGCCGGATCAACCATCAGCTGCGAGAGCGGCACCACAATCTGCTCGCCGACAGCGTCAACCAGTCGAGCTGATCCGCCCGACAGGGTTACGACGGTGAAAACACCTGCTGATAAACGGATTTCGTCTCCCTCTCGGACGACACCCGTTCGCACGTCAGGTCACCACCCGGTCCCGAGGCCAATCGCCGTGTCGTCGCCAAGTGCCGCTCCTTGCAGATCGGCAACTAAACGGCCGTGCCAGAGCAGATGAAACAGTACGGGCAGCACCACCAAAGGAGTCCCGACCGCGTGCACACCAGCCATCAACGGACGGACCCGAGCGAAGACCTCCGCCAGTTGATCAGCCAAACCGATCTTCAATACTCGCGGATGCCGATAACCCGACAACCAACGTAGATTCGCCCGCAGCACTGGATCGAGGGAACCGACACGCAGGTAATCCCAACCGACCATCGCGCACGTGGCGGCAGACCGATCGAACACGTCCCGATCAGCGTCAGAGATCCGGTCGTCCTCACGAACGTCGACTACGACGACAGATCCATCGCGGCGCCGCACGAAGTAGTCAGGAGCATGCCGCGTGCCGTCACGCCAATGAATCCAAAATGGTTGCGACAGAACACCAACAACATCCGGATCGGCATCCAACGCCATCAACTGGTCACGTTCTACCCAGGACTCGTGACCTACATGTGCGCCGGTTGTGGCGAACCACCACAGCCCGGGAAAGTTACGCTGACCTCGAAACGAGGGGAAATTCCGCACTGGTGAACAGTCCAACTCAAACCGGGTTGCAGCACATCGGTCCAGCGATTGCCGCGTGCATCCCTCGCGGGTGTTGAACTCCAAGTCCACTGCACTCGCTACACCTGGCCCAGCCGAAACAGCCGACGTCAGCACACATAAACGCTAAGCCTCGTGCCCCAGATTCAATGAGAAAGACACGCACTTACCCCAGATTCAATGAGAATGCCCCAGAATCAATGAGAACGGACAGGTGGGCCGGCTGGGTGGGCCACGCTCTCGAATTGCATGGCCAAAAGCAGCACCGCCAGTAATTCGTCACTGTGACGGATTACTGGCGGTGCGACCCCGCCAAACTTTCGCATCCGTTTCGCTGGAGAGCATCGGCGCGATGAGGCAGTTGTAGACATGGCGGCTGATGCGCCGTTTCACACAACGGATTGCTTGAGCGTGGCGATTACCCTCGGCTACTCGGCGTCGGTAGTAGTCCTCCCCCAGGCCGCCCTTCCGGATCTGAGACATCGCGATGGTGTGTAGCGCCCGGTTAAGTTGACGATTGCCCGATGTCGCACGCCGCATTCGGCCTTGGGACTCGCCGGACCATTCCGGTATGGGAGCCACGCCCGCATATCGTGCGAAGTGTGCTTCGCTTCGGAAGCGGTCCACGTTGGCTGCTTCACCGAGGATTTTGGCCGCGGTGAGTGGTCCGCATCCGTTGATGGCGAGCAGCCGCGGCGATGTAGGCGACACCACTCTGCGGATGCGGCGCTCTACGGTGTCGATCTGCACAGTCAGCGCCGCGATCTCGTTAATCTCCTCGCGGGCGAGGTCGGCGACTAGACCCACATGGGGCTCGAGTAACGCCCGAGCGCGACTTTGATGGCTGGGCTGCCTCAAGAGAAGTTTTCCCATGGGCTCAGTGGGGTCTAGTTCGTGGATTCGCATCAATGCCCGCTGTGTGGTGGCGGTACGAAAGACGACCAGATCGTCGCGGCGGTTGACGAGAAGCTTTAGCTCCCTTGAGTACTTGTCGAGCAATGATCAGAACCTGTGGATGAGCCTCGGTGAGGGGGCGTGAAAGTGGGCGCACCTTCCCGAGGATGATCTGAATATCCGAAGGTCCGATCATGAGCCGGCGTTGGCGCGCTGGTTCGGGAAGGTACGCCCATGCTCACCGTAGTTCACGATGCCATCGAGGCCAACGAAAGCACTGGCGGTGCTGGTCGGTCGTTGTTGGACGAGATCGTCCGCGACGGCGCCCGTCAGATGCTGGCCGCCGCGTTGAAGGCTGAGGTCGCCGCCTACGTGGCCCAGTTCGCCGATCAGCTCGATGAGAAGGGGCATCGGCTGGTGGTCCGCAACGGCTATCACCAGGCCCGCGAGGTGCTGACGGCAGCCGGGGCAGTTGAGGTGAAAGCACCGCGAGTCAACGACAAACGCGTCGACCCCGACACCGGTGAACGGAAACGGTTCTCCTCGGCGATCCTGCCGGCCTGGGCACGCAAGTCACCGCAGATGAGCGAAGTGCTGCCGCTGCTGTACCTGCACGGGCTGTCCACCAGCGACTTCACCCCCGCTCTGGAGCAGTTCCTGGGCTCGGGTGCCGGGCTCTCGGCCACCACGATCACCCGGCTGACCAGCCAGTGGCAGGACGAGGCCCGCGCGTTTGCCGCCCGGGACCTGTCGGGCACCGACTACGTCTACCTGTGGGTCGACGGCATCCACCTCAAGGTCCGCCTGGACCAGGAAAAGCTGTGTCTGCTGGTGATGCTCGGCGTGCGCGCGGACGGCCGCAAAGAGCTCGTGGCGATCACCGACGGCTACCGGGAATCGACCGAGTCGTGGGCTGATCTGCTGCGCGACTGTAAACGACGCGGCATGACCGCACCCGTGCTCGCCGTCGGCGATGGCGCACTCGGCTTCTGGAAAGCGGTACGCGAGGTGTTCCCGGCCACCAAAGAACAGCGGTGCTGGTTTCATAAGCAAGCCAATGTGCTTGCCGCCCTGCCGAAATCAGCGCACGCGTCGGCGTTGTCGGCGCTCAAGGAGATCTACAACGCCGAGGATATCGACAAGGCCCAGTTCGCGGTCAAGGCCTTCACGGTCGACTTCGGGGCCAAGTACCCCAAGGCGGTCGCCAAGATCACCGACGATCTGGACACCCTACTGGAGTTCTACCACTATCCCGCCGAGCACTGGATCCACCTACGCACGACAAATCCGATCGAAAGCACCTTTGCCACAGTACGTTTGAGAACCAAGGTCACCAAGGGGCCGGGATCACGTGCGGCTGGTCTGGCCATGGCCTACAAGCTCATCGACGCCGCCGCGGCCCGCTGGCGTGCCGTCAACGCACCACACCTGGTCGCCCTGGTCCGCGCCGGCGCGGTCTTCCACAAGGGCAAACTGCTCGAACGCCCCACCGAAATCACCCCACCGACACCGCCCTCAGACGGCGATCAGCAAGCCGGAACGGAGGTCGCCTGAAACACGCCGATCCACAGGTATTGACAATTCCTCGTACTTGTCATGGCATGCCACAGGCAGGTTGGGCTCGCGCAGCAC
The DNA here is from genome assembly GCF_000559085.1 of Mycolicibacterium aromaticivorans JS19b1 = JCM 16368. Taxonomy (NCBI): domain Bacteria; kingdom Bacillati; phylum Actinomycetota; class Actinomycetes; order Mycobacteriales; family Mycobacteriaceae; genus Mycobacterium; species Mycolicibacterium aromaticivorans. Next base: position 98,241 of record NZ_JALN02000003.1, read on the forward strand.
CGCTCGCGCGACGGCGAGAGCGTCAATAGGGTCGGACTTGCCCCAGGTTCGTGCCGACGCCCGGTGGCGTGCGGTGAGCTTGCTCGGAACACGCACAACGGCCTCGCCTGCATCCATAAGGTCGGCTTCCAAACGTCGCGTCAAGCCACGAACGTCCTCGATACCCCAGAGTCGGGTGCCAGGGCAGGACACCCGCGCCCATTGCAGCAACGCCAGATGTCCGGCTGTAGTTGCTTCGACTGTCTTCGAGGCTAATTTGCGGCCGTTTGCATCGGATGCGACGGCGGTGTGTGAGCGTCGATGTGCGTCGACTCCCAGGACGAATTCCACCCGATATCAACACCTTTCTCAAAGGAGGCGAACCGGACCCCGACAGGGCAGACCACTACTGAGCCAACCGCAGATGCGGCGGCATTCGCTGGTTGAGCCACAGCGTCGAGGCCCGGCGCGCTGGGCGAACCCATGCCTCCACCGAGCATCCGGGCAGACTTCTATTGAGCCAATCGGCCGCACTAGCACCAGCTAACGACAGTCGGTGAATAGAGCCACGTCCGCTCGAAGAGACGCTCTGACCGTAGGTCGAATGCCGGGTTCTCGCAACGGGACCCGCAAACCACGGAACTCGACTTCGAGCGGACCCGTCCCGCCCAGACGCGCCGGCGTGGGACGCCAGATGGTCGAGTGTTCCCGCGTGCCTGGGCTTCCGACTCAGGGCACTTGTAGCATCACACGTCGGCAGTACCATCGATTTCGTGGGATGGACCGACCTCCCAGGAACCGGACGAGATCAACGACGGCTGTCAGTTGCCGCCGCGCTCCGGGACGAATTCTCCGACGTAGTGGCGCTTGATGCGAGCATCGCGAAAGGCCGGGCTTATCTCGCGGTTCGAGCGCCGGACGGCCAGGTTCGCCCGCTCTTCCTGCTCCTGTACAGAGAACGCGACGGCACGGTCATGTGGAAAGACCTCTCCGTGGCCGAGTCCCCCCGCGCTGGCCCCCGAGTAGCGGAAGCACTGACTACCTGGGAGGAGTGAGCGCTCGCTCTTCTGTTTGCCAACTACATACTGGTACTGGGGCAGTAAAGCAGTGATGCGGAAATACTGCTTTACAGTAAGACGGCGGACGTGCATAATTGCGGTATGGCTTTTCACGGTTTTGTGGCGGTTCAGGCTCGAGGGGTCGTGGCGCTACCTGCAGACGTTCGGCGTCGGCTGCATCTGGATGAGTCGGGCGCACAGGTTGAGATCACCGAGCGTGAAGACGGTGTCCTGGAGCTTCGGCCAGCCCTCCCGATCCCCGCTGATCAGCGCTGGTTCTGGCAGGAACGCTGGCAGCAGCGCGAAAAGGAAGTCGACGACCACGTTGCGGCTGGGCGCGTCACTGTTCATGACAGCGGCGAATCCCTTGCAGCGCACTTGGATCGGCTCGACGCCGAGTCCCGCTCGGACGACGCGGCGGCTGAGGTCTCGCCGTCGTCGTGAAGTTCGAAACGACCCCGTCGTTCGACGGCGATGTTCGACGGCTCAAGCCCGAGCATCGTGCTGCGTTTCTTAACGTGGTGAAGACGAAGTTCATCGCGGCGTGCGACGCCTACGCTGCGGATCCCGCTACCCCGTGGCCGCGGGCACTGCGGGTGAAGTCTGTGCAGAGCGCACCCGGGGTCTTGGAGATGACGTGGTCGTTTTCTAGCCCGGACGGTCGCGCGACGTTCGAGTTCGTCACCGTCGATGGCGAATTGCGTTGCCGATGGCGGCGCGTCGGTGATCACGACGTCTTTAAGTCGCCGTGATGGATACCATGAGTTCGGCCGGAGAATGCTACGTGGCGAATAGGTTGCCGCCCAACGGATTCGGCACGCGAACGCGTGCCGGGATAGTGAACGGCTTACGCCATATTGGTGGCGGTGCGGGGATGACCGGTGGTCGGGAAAGGCACGGGTGAAGCGGGTCATGCTCGGTCCGGGTACTGCGACTCCCCAAAGCCTGAGGTGACCAATCATGTTGACACTGCGCGATTATCAGGCCGCCGCGGTGGCCGCTGTCGATCGCATGGACGCCCGCGCTCAGGTCGTCGCAGGATGCGGCACCGGCAAGACCCTCATGGCGGTTCACTCGGTGGCCAAGCTGCTCGCCGGCCAGCCGGGATCGGTCGTGCTGACGTTTCCGACCCTGGGGCTGCTGGAGCAGACGTATCAGGTGTGGCGTGCTGAGGCGCCGTTTCCGTTCTCGGCGTTGGCTGTGTGCTCCCAACACATCGTCGATACGGAAGACATCGTCAGTAAGGAGCTCTCTGTAGAGAGCACCACTTCGGCCGAGAATCTTGCCCAGTGGCTTGCCGCGACCAGCGGGGTGCGTGTGGTGTTCGCGACCTACCAGTCGGTCAGCGTACTTACTGCCGCTCATGCCATCTTCGGTGCAGCGCCCTTTACGGTGATGGTGTGCGATGAAGCTCATCGCACGGCGGGTCGTCGCGGCAAGCCGTTCTCGGCGGTGCTCGACGACCGCAAGATCCCCGCCGAGCATCGGCTGTTCTTCACCGCGACCCCGAAGGTCCACGAGGGTGCCGAGCGAACGCATAGCCGCGCGGTGGCCTCGATGGATAATCCTGACCTCTACGGCCCGCGTGTGTACACCTTGTCCACCCGAGAGGCCATCGACCGCGGCATTCTGGCGCCCTTCAAAGTCGCGGTGATCGCGGTCGCCGATTCCACGGTCGCCTCCGCGCTCAAGGATTTGCGGCTCATTCGGTTAGCCGCCGGCCAGCAAGACAGCGTCCGCGCCGATCATGTGGCCGCTGCCATCGCCTTGACTCACGCGGCCCGCGACTACCAGCTCTCCAGCGTGTTGGCGTTCCACAACACGATCGCCGCGAGCAAGGACTTCGCCGCAACGTTCACCCAGACCCACGCACTGCTGCGGGCCCGCGGCCTGGATGACCAGCGGGCCGCAGGCATCACCCATATCGACGGCTCGTCGTCGCTGCGTGAGCGCAAGGCCGCCGCCGACGACATCCTTGGACGCCGCCTCCCCGACCGCTGGAATATCGTCACCAACGCCAGATGCATCACCGAAGGCATCGACATACCGGCCCTCGACGCGGTGTTCTTCGCCGAGCCGCGGTCCTCCGATGTCGACGTCGCCCAGGCCGTCGGCCGTGCCATCCGCAAAAACCCCCACCACGACCGTCCATCGCTGATCGTGCTCGCCCTCACCGTGGACGACAGTCTCGACGCCGAAAGTGCCCTCAGCGTAAGCCAATTCAAAAAGGCTCGGCAGGTGCTGGCCGCTTTGCAGCGCCACGATCCCACCATCGCCGCTGACCTCGCTCGGCTACGCGAGGTGCTTACTGATCCTCTCGACGACGCTGGCCCAGACACCTCGACCGACCTCATCGACATCGTCATCCCGACCGACCTTCCGCCCCGGCTCATCGAGCAGTTTCTGCGCGCTTTCAGCATCCACGCCGTGGAATCGCTCGCCCAGCGGTTCGAAGAGAATTTCGCTGCACTCGTTGACTACGCCGACGAACACGGCCACGCCCGTCCCCCGAGCGACTACCTCACCCCCGGAGGGAAAGCGTTGGGTAGGTGGGTCAACGATCAGCGAAAGATGTACAAGCGCAATCGCATGCCGGCATCGCGGATACAGCGGTTCGAAGCGCTACCGGGATGGGCGTGGGACACCCTCGACGCCCGTTGGGAATCGGCGTTTGCAGAGTTGGCTGCCTACGCCGAGGAATATGGGCACCCCCACCCGCCGCGCATGACGCACCGAGCCCTCAATCAGTGGGTTACCACGCAACGCCGACCGCACGTGCGCCAGCGCTTAACCGAGGTCCGCCGCAAACGGCTCGAAGATCTCCCTGGCTGGTCCTGGGAACCCCGCCAATCCCGCGTCTGGGACACCAACTTCGAGGCACTAGCGGCCTACGCTGCGGCGCACGGCAACGCCATCCCACCGGCTGACTACGTCACCGACAGCGGGATAGCCCTCGGCGAGTGGGCGCACGAAATTCGCAGCCCCGCCCGACGCGCCAAACTTTCCGCGAGTAACCGAGCCCGCCTCGAATCGCTGCCGGGGTGGTCGTGGCGGGCACCGCGTTCATCGAGGGCAGCTCCGACGCGCCAGCGCAACAGCTGGGAGGAAAACTTCGCCGCACTGGCGGCCTACGCCGCCGAGCACGGCCACACCTCGCCGCCCAGAACCGCTCCTGACAACGGCGTCGGCCGTTTGAGTAAGTGGGCGTCGTTGCAGCGCGTCAGATACCACCGCGGGCGCCTCAGCCCGGCCTACGCCGCACGCCTTGAATCACTGCCAGGCTGGGCCTGGAGCGCAGCAGAGGCCCGCTGGGAACAGAACTTCACCGCCCTGGCCGCCTACGCCGCCATCCACGGCCACACTGACCCGCCACCGACCCTTCTCTCTGATAGCGGTGACGCCGTCTCAGAGTGGGTGCGCAGGATGCGCAAAGTAGCTCGCGCCGGCCGCCTCGACTCCGCCCGTGCCGCCCGCTTGGAGGCCCTCCCCGGATGGTCGACGGCACCGCGACGCGGCGAAAAGAGAGGATGGGACCCGAACTTCGATGAGCTGCTTGCCTACGTCGCTGAGCACGCACACGCCAGCCCGCCGCAGTCCTACCGCACACCCGCCGGCACAGCGCTGGGAGTCTGGGTGTCCAACCAACGCAAGGAGTACCGAAACGGATCGATGGCTCGCAATGAGCCCCACCGTATTGCTCGCCTCGAATCGCTCCCGGGCTGGCGCTGGAACACCTTTGACGCTCTGTGGGAGAACGGCTTTAGTGAGCTGCAGCGCTACGCCACAGAGCATGGGACTGCCACGCCGGTGAAAGCATACGTGGCGGCCTCTGGGCACAAACTCGGTCAGTGGGCCCAGGACCAGCGCCGCAACTATCGCCGCGGCCAACTGGCCGAGCATCGCGCGCAGCGCCTAGAAACGCTCCCTGGGTGGCGGTGGTAGTGACCGCACACGCGGTATAGCTGTTGCGCGAAATCACAGCGGCAGGCAAGTACTGCATGGCCTCACCTTCGAGGTGGTCGTAGCGTGGAGGTGTGCACCATGACGGCCCGCCCCAGACACCTCTACGCCTAGTGAGCAGTGCGCGTGACCGTGCCATCGCACCGGATGCCGAACTGACCGATGCACATCTGACCATCGCGGACGTCGCCAAAGCGTGCGGGCTTCCGCAGCCGGTGATCGCTCAGCTCGTTCCCCGCACGTGGACCGATGTCGGCTGGATGTATACCGAGGCCCAAGCTCAAAAGGCAATCGAGATCGCCGCATCAGAAGCCGCGCGGCGTACCAGCGAGCAGTCATCGACGCAGGACCGCCCGCCAGCCGCGAGGCATGCGAAACCGACGATCGCCACCACCGATCTGACCACGTTCCTGCGTGACTACGTTCCTGAGAGCACCGGCGCCGTACAGGCTATCCCCAGCGCCGCCGTTGATTTCGGCGCCGCCCGCATGCATTTCGAGAGCGCAGACAGTTGGTCCACGCTCTCGGCATGCATGGAGTGGCGCGCCGAGATTCGCCTGTCATCCCTTGACGCCCACGCCCACGCCCCCGAGGTCGTCACCGGGAGCGTGCAGTTCCTCATCGTGCGCGCTGGGCACGAAAGCCCTCGGGAGGTGCTGCCGCTATTCGGACCACGCGCGGCCGCGTTCGATGAGCTCTTCGACAACGAGTGGCTCCTTCCCGAGCTCGATGAAGACGACGACTTCACCGGCGGGATGCCCATCAGCACGGTGCTGCTGGTGTTGGACGCGGCGCTAGATCCCCGTGTGCCGGCCGGGTCGCTACTCAGAGCGTGGGCAGTGGCCGAGACCATCTTCACGATGTTGCCCACGACCAGCGGGCTCGTCGTGATGCCACCGGCACCGGCGGCGACTGGCAAGGCCACCCGTCGACTTCTTTCCAGCGAGGACATCGATCAAGACTGGGTCCGTGTCGGATGCCGGCCCTTGCCCGGACGGCCCCGTTTCCACGGCCAGGCCACGGCCTATGTCCACCTCGACCACGCTCGCGACGCCCTGGCCTGTGTGCGAGACAGCACCGTTTCGATCCCACTCGAGGAGTAGGGAGTAGGACCCTCTGCACACCTAAGGGCACGCGCCTCAAGGTGTGCGATACCAAATTTTGGTATCGTCGCAAAGGTGGGTAAGAACACCTCGTTCAGCCTCGATGATCACTTCACGGCGTTCATCAATGATGAGGTCGCCTCGGGCCGGTACGGCTCAGCAAGCGATGTGGTGCGCGCCGCGCTGCGGCTGCTCCAGGATCGGGAGACGCGTCTAGGCGCGCTGCGTCAAGCGCTAGTCACGGGGGAAAACAGTGGTGAATCAACACCGTTCGATTTCGATGAGTTCGTGACGCGCCAGCGCGCCCGGCGACCGAACCAGCGGTGAGTCGCTATGTGCTCCCCCCTGCCGCCCGTATTGACCTGGAGCACATCTGGGACTACACCAGGCAACGATGGAGCGACGACCAAGCTGAGCGCTACACCCGAGAGCTTCAGCGGGCGACCGAACTCGTGGCCGACAACCCTCTCATCGGCCGCCCCTGTGATGAGGTCCGCGCCGGCTATCGCCAGCACGCCGTAGGCTCGCACACCCTCTACTACCGAGTGGCTGACGCCGATCTGATCGACATCGTGCGGATACTGCACAAGCGCATGGACGTCGACGCACACCTCGACTGAAGGCCGCGGCCTGAGATCGACCCCAAAAAAGCGTGAAGACGGTGTCCTGGAGCTTCGGCCAGCCCTTCCGATCCCCGCTGATCAGCGTTGGTTCTGGCAGGAACGCTGGCAGCAGCGCGAAAAGGAAGTCGACGACCACGTCGCGGCTGGGCGTATCACCGTCCACGACAGCGGTGATCCTTTGCGGCACACTTGGATCGGCTCGATGCCGAGGCCAGTTCCAGCGAGGCGGCGGCTGAGGCTCCGCCGTCGTTATGAAGTTCGAGACGACCCCAACCTTTGACAACGACCCCGGCCTTTGACAACTAAGTGCGACGGCTCAAGCCCGAGCACCGTGCTGCGTTCCTCAACGTGGCGAAGACGAAGTTCATCGCGGCGTGCAATGCCTACGCCGCGGATCCGGCGACCCCGTGGCCGCGGACACTGCGCGTGGAGTCTGTGCAGAGCGCCCCCGGGGTTCTGGAGATGACGTGGTCATTTTCTAGCCCTGACGGTCGCGCGACGTTCGAGTTGGTGACCGTCGATGGCGAACTGCGTTGCCGGTGGCGGCGCGTCGGTGATCACGACGTCTTTCAGTTGCCGTAGATGGATACCATGACTCCGGCCGGAGAATTCACGTGGCGAATGCACCGCGCCCCAAGGGGTTTGGCCCGCGACTGCGCGTCGGGACGGTGCATGGCTTGAACCATGTTGGCGGCAGTGCGGCTGGCCGGTAATCGTGAAACGCACGGGTGAAGCGGGTTATGTTCGATCTGGGCACTGTGAATCCTCGGACTGGCCGCGCCTCGTGCACAGCGTCTGCTAGCCCTGCCGGGGTGGCGCTGGTAGCGACCGTGGTTGGCTCCGGTGGCATCTCGAAGTTACCAGCCGCGCCTTGGCGTTGCGTCGCTCGGCCAACCATCGGTTGCTGACTTGCTAGTCCTGGGGGTCCGGAGGCGGCTGAGGTTGGACGCGGTAGGTGCCGATGGTGGTGCCGTTGGTGGCGTCGCCTCGCGGGTACGCCCTGACCCGGATTTCCTTGCCGGACCGGTCCCTGCGGACGTGTCCCCGAACGTTGTGCAGCGGCGATACCTTCGGGGCCCGGGTGCGGTGAGTAGGTGACTGTGTGGTTGCCACGTCGATCAGGGCGGTGCGTACGTCGGTCTGTGGCTCCGCCGGTACCCGGTACTGGCGGGGCCTGACTTCCTCCCGCGTCGCGTGCGGTTGGTTGAGGTAGGCCAGGACATCGTAAACTTGGGTGAAGGCGGCCTGCTGGTGGGAGATCCGACGGGTCCAGACTTGGTTGGCAAACTCGTCGCGTCCTGCGAAAATACCTGTGGGATCGAGCATTACGATGTCTGGCTGGTCGAAAAAGCTGATCGTCTTTTTGCCCGAGATGACCAACCATACCGCCAGGCAGTTGGTGGCGGTGGGGGTGACGTAGGCACCGACTCGGTAATGCTGCGTGCGCCATTCGATCCAAGTCTTGTCGAAGGGTGGGAACAGCACAGCGCGTGCGGGGCGAGGGACAACGTCGCTTTCAATAGTGAACGGGGTGGCGGACAAAAACGTTGATCGCAGTCCGACAAGACGTTGGATGGTTGCAGCCTCGGACCCTTCGCGGGGTTTGAACCTAGGCGTTAGTTTGGCTGGTTTGGTGCCGGCCTCGACGATAGCGAGGACCGGGAAAAGATCCGGATCCGTTCGCCTGGTGGATAATTCAGGAAGCGGTGTCACTACATCGGTTGGGTCGGGTCGAATCTCGGGGGGTCGGGCCTCAAGTAGCCGATCTGCGTGGACCCGATCGTGCAGGCGTTTCGCCTTCGCGTATAGATCCCGGTCTGTTCTGTTGGTCAGTTCGGTGGGGCGCAGCTCGTTGACCATCGCGTCCAGGCGCCCAACGTATTCATCAGACAAGCGACCTCCGCGGTCCACGATGTCGCGCAAACCGTCAAGCGAGATTTTCAATTGTTGCTGGCGGGTCATCAGACGGAGGTGTCGGGCCGGCTGTCGTGAGCGCCGGGGCGGTTGCGGTGCATCGGCGTCCACCTGGCTGGCATCCCCTCTGACAGCACCCGGTGTGCGGCCCGGTCACAGTTTACGAGTTGGTGATGCGTCCGTGGCCCCCTCCGAGCTAAATCGTAGGTTCGGGTCCGCAGCGCCGAGCGTGGACTGTCGCCAGACGAACGAGACTGATTTGCTGTTGGGAAGTGAACTCGGCGATCGTTGCACAGAGAGCGCCGTTCAGCGGCGGCAATTTCTGGTGCGCTGAAGTGTCGTGATGCGTTGCTACAGTAGGTCCACCACTTGACGGATCCATTGTCATTGCGGATGCAAGAAAGGAGCGGTTGTCGTGACGATCACGTTCGATGCGACACGGTTGAGCTCTGCTGCAAATCAGCTGTCTAACAACGCGAACGGCTATCCCCCAGCCGTTGCGGAGCCGCCGGGCGCCGATATGACCTCTGCATCGGCAGTGGCGCAGCTCAACGCAGCGTCCGCGGCCTTGTCTGCGGTGCTGTCGCATGGCTCAGCGGTGCGTGAGGTCGGTGCCGTCGCGTTGGCGGGGACGGCAACGCTGTTGCAGGCGCAAGACGACGCCAACGCCGCGGGGATCAGTACGGGAGTAGCGCCCAACCAGGTTGGCGGAGCGGCTGCGATTCCCAACGTTCCCCCGCCGAACGTGCCGACTATCTCTGAGTTGCCCGCAGCCTTGGCCCCTTTGCCCGGGGAGTCACATTCACACGCCCTCTACACCGGCCCCGGCTCAGCCAGCCTGCATGCGTTCGCCGACCAGTGGGAGCAGACAGCTGCAGATCTTCGTGAGTCGGCAACATCGACGATGCAGGTTGCCGAGGCGGTCGATGCCAGTTGGCAGGACGGTCGACAGCGTGCGGGCGCCAACACTCGTCGCCACGGCGAATGGCTTTCGGAGATGAGTGAGCACGCCAGCACTTTGGTCACCCACGCGCGAACAGTCGCCCAGAGTTTCGAGATAGCCAAACAGAACACGCCCAGTCCGCATGAATTCACGCTCGCGCGCCGAGATCTGCAGCAGGCAATGGCGCGGTTCGAGGCCAGCCGCGGCGCCAACGTCTTAGAAGTTCAGCAGAAGAGTCAGATCCTCGCGCACAAGCAGGCTGAAGCCACCGCAGCGGCGGCGAACTATCACTCGTCGACTACCAGCGGAAGCCTCTCTGGCCTAAGCAGCCAAATCAAGACGGCGCCTCCCATCGCGGCCGGCGGCAACCTGGTTCAGGCCCTGGACGCACCTCTGGCACCACCGCCGCGCCCGGAGCCCTATTTCGATCCGCGCAATCCGTTCGTAGGCGACGAGCGGTTCGGACAGTGGGTCAATGTTGTGCCCCCTCCCTATACCGGCGATACGCCCCCGGCGCCGTGGACGGGGCACCGCTCGATGGAGGACTTCCCCGGCAAGGAGCCTGCCGGTCCGTCCGGCTTTTACGTTCCCGGCGGAAAGACGTGGGTCGACGACAATGCCCCGCCCATGGCATATCTGCAGGAGCAGTACCGTTTCCGCATCTCCGGGCAGGACTACACCCCGTTTACTCGTATGGTGAACGGTCATCAGCAGCAGTGGGTGCAATACACCTACGAGGCGCAGAAATTCACGCAACTCAACATTGCAGGGGATGCCTGGGCGTCCACCGACCCCGATGAGATTGCCCGAACCCCGGGCGGGGTCATGACCGGTGGCCTGGCCGGCATCACGCCGCCACCGAACATTGGGAGTTGGGAACCAATTTCGTTGCCGCAGATCACCTCGCTATCTGACGCCAATCCCTCGGTCACGTACTACATTCCTAACGGATGCGGCGGCCAATTCACGTTCAGTGGCGGCGTGCCCGCAGGTATCCAACCGCCGCCCGTCATTCCCCGCATGATCGCCGGCGGTTAGGCGAGTCGCGGATTTTTTCGTGTGTGGCGTCGCCCGAACCGTTGCACCGTCAGCAGCGCGAAACCCCCGCCCTCGCCGCAATGAGCACACGCCACGACGGACCGCCCGTAAGCCACGAAGTCCGTATTGCACTGTTGCCCATCTCTGTGCGGCGCCATTCCGGCCGCCGCGCCGCGCCCACACGCGCACAAAACGACCCACCGCCGGACCTATTCCACTAGCGTTCCCCCCATGCGCGATGGCGAAGGGCGCACCGGCTTGGTCCGACGAATCCTATGGGGCCAAAGCGCACGAAAGACGAAGGTGGACAACGTGACTGACCGGTCCGGCGAACAGGCATCAGCTGGCGCTCACCGAGGCCCCCATCCCCTGCTGACCTTCGCTGCGTCCATCATCGTTGCGCTAGCTGGCGGCGGCCTGGCCGGCGCAGTGACGTCCTACTTCCAGAATCAGGAGAAGATCACCGCAGATCGTCAGCAGTCCATCGACGAGTTTCGGCGCGCCCAGCAGCGGGACCAGTATTCGGCGATCCTGCAGCAAGCAACGCGACTTGCCAATGCCGCCGACTTCTCCATCTCCGCCGCCGCAGCCGGAATGCTGTCATTCTCCCCGACGCTGTCGGACAAGAACATCTACTCGCCTCCTGACACTAAGAGTGACCCCAGCACCGGCCCATTCACGGGCCCCCAATACTCGGGCGGCCCCTTCACTGCGACCGAGTACTACGCCCAAAACTTCGGCATCAGCAACACCAACCACTACAACAATCCGTACAGCGGCGGCTCGTGGCAGGATGCCTACACCGCGCTCGATCAAGCAATCTCCAACGCTGCTATCGCGGCTAACACCAAGACCCTCGACTACGCCCGGGCCCTGCGGGACAAGTACCGTGACAACTACTTTCAGAGGGTGATGCAAAATATCGAGTCCATCCGCAGAAGCTACCCCGACCCAAAGCCCGACCCGACCGTCCTCGCAAACGCCTTAGTGGGTGTACCTAAGGCAACCCCGACGCTGGCCGAGCTAGTGCTCCTCAACAAGACAGTTGACGAACTAACCGCAGGGTTTACCACCTCCGCGGCGTCGGACCTCCATTTGAATTGACCCACCCCCAGCCGACACCGAGTGCTTGGACGCGGCGCTCGGGGCCGACTCCCATTTCGGGAGTGAGACCCCCGCTGACGCCAAACCGAACGTACTAACGCGCACAAACATGTGCGATGTTGGGACGTGTTAGCTGTAGGGTGTGCGCATGGGTTCGGGCACTCCAAACACACCAGCCTTCGCCAACTTCTTGCAGGAGACGCGCGACTACTTTCGGTTCAGCCAACAGAAGGTCGCCGACGCGGGCGGCCCTCACCGCCAGCTGCAGGCCGCCCTGGAAAAGGGCGAGGAGCCCGAAGCGAGCTCCGGGGTGCTGCTCATGTTCGATCAGGCCTATGGCTGGCCACGCGGATACACCCAGGCGGTTGCCGAACTCGGGGTGTATCAGCAGACGTTCGATCAGCCACCGGCCTTGGCCGGCGACGAGCACGACCGTAGGGCTTTTTTGGACTATCGCGGCCAACCCGAGCACACCGTCGGGCATGCGACCAAGACGTTCGCCGCGCTGTACCGCAACGCCGACCATGATTCACGGACAGGAGCAGCGTATCTGGGCTTCTTTTCCGACACAGGTCAGCCGTGCTACCTCGACGGTCCAGTGTTGACGAACGTGGGCTTCAATGTCCTCTATCCCATGCTGCTGTCCCGCCACGGAATCACGACGATCGACATCCATGTCACCGACGACGAAACACTGGACAAGCTACGTTTTCTGACCTCTGGAGAGATGGCTGAGGGCGTCGGACACAACAAGGTGCACTGGTACCGGATCGGCACCAACCGCTCAGCCCTGGGCTCTGCATCGACGATCGCCATCGACCCCCTCGCTGGGATCACCACGCTCAGCGCTGCCAAACTACTGGCGGCAGAGCTGCTGCGGCTCCGTCCGCATGTGCCCACGACACCATTGCAAGCCGGCTACACCTTCCTTGCCGTGGTCGCCTTCGGCGAAGACACCTTCACCACCTTGACGGAGCTAAAACGTCAAGGCACAGACCTCAAGGCGCGAGAATTCGCCGCCCGATTCGCCGAGTTTTGGGAGAAGTTCTACGACCCTCAAGCAGGGCCCGACGTCGCCGAGCCCGACCGGTACGCCTGCGATCTTCTCAGCGGTGTCATGTTCGCCCGGAGCAACGGGATGGAGATGAGCATCGGCGACTACAGCGGGCGACAATACCCGCGGTATGACTTCGCGCGCACCGTCAGCCAGGGTTCACTGATGGCGTCCGACCGCCCCCCGGCGATCATCATCTACGACGGGCACCATGCTCCAGAGCTACCCACAGTTCAGTCCCTGCAATGGCCGACAACTGCGCTCACCTTCTACAAGGTCGACCTCGGATCGACCGGAGTCCCCCACCCCAGCGTGGGCAACTACCCCTACATGCGAGTAGGAATCACCTCTGCCGACGATCGAGCGGTCGTCGCTCACCGCGACCCAAAGACCGTGGGAACGCTGACGAATTACGTTGGCGGTCAGGCCATCTACTGCACCGGAAATAGCGCGCACCGCGTGTGGATTCCCGAGCGATAACAGCGGACATGCACAGGGATCGCTACGTTTCACGTCCAATGGTGGGCAACACCGCCGGTGGGAGGTTTGCAGGTGAGTGAACCTGAGTCGGTGCCCGATCGGCCTGAGGAAATTGGCGGCTACCGCATCGACCGCGTTTTGGGTCGAGGCGGTATGAGCGTGGTCTATCTAGGCTGGCATCCGACGTTCGGTCAGTGGGCGGCGCTCAAGGTGCTCCCCCAGGCGCTGGCTGGTAATCCCGCGGTTCGCGCTCGCTTCGAGCAGGAGGGTGAGACTACTGCTCGGCTGGCGCATCCGAACGTCGTGGCGATTTACGCGCGCGGCGAGACGCAGGACGGTCAGTTGTGGATTGCGATGCAGTACGTCGAGGGCACCACTGCCGAGGCCGCGGTCCAGGACGGTGCCATGACCCCTGCCCGTGCCCTGGGAGTGATCAGCGAGGTGGCCGAGGTCCTGGATTACGCCCACAGGTGCGGGGTTGTTCATCAGGACGTCAAGCCGTCCAACATCTTGCTCGGTGAGCGTTCCGACGGCCGCGAGAGGATTGTGCTGGCCGACTTCGGAGCAGCCGTGATCCTGTCGACGACGGCTGAGCGCGAGCCTGGCGGCGCGCTCGTGGCGAGTTTTGCCTACACCGCACCGGAAGTGATTACCGGTGAGACCGCGATCGACGGGCGCGCCGATGTGTATTCCTTGGCGTGCACGTTCTTTCGGCTCGTGACCGGCTCGGTCCCGTTTCCTGGGCATTCCACGGCCGCGGCCATGGCCAACGCCCATGTGGAGCAGGCCGCCCCGCCGATATCAGAGCTCGCGCCCTGGGCCCCTGCGGCCCTCGACGAGGTGGTGTCCAAGGCGCTGGCCAAACGTCCCGAGGATCGCTACGCCACAGCCGGTGAGTTCGCGGCGGCGGCTACGCGAGCGTTGAGCCCCTCCCCCCGTCCATCACCGACTCCCCCGACTCTGCCCCCGCGTGTCTCAGTGACACCGGCCCCATTCAGCAGTCCGGTTCGCCGGGTGTCCAGGCGGTCGATGATCGTGGCCGGCGCGGCGGTGGCTGTTCTCCTCGCAGCGGTACTGGTCTGGCTGACCGTGTCCGGCTCCGACGACGACGTGGTGGCGGCGGGGCCTGCCCCGACGACGCGCACCTCAGCGCCGCCACCGCGGAAGATCGTGCTGCCCAATGGATATCTACCCGGAGTGTGTACCCCGGGTGAACCCACCGACCCTGGCACCGAGGTCATCATGAGCTGCGGGCCTAACCAAGATCCTGGCGGCCCGATCTCAGGGACGTATTCGTTGGCGCGCGACGCATCAGCACTGCAGGCGACGCTGGCGCGGGTCATCGCCACCGCAACAACCGTCGTGTGTCCGGGCAACATGCAGTCCCCTGGGCCGTGGCGTCGACTCGCCGATCCTGCCACGCCGAAAGGCACACTCTTTTGCGGCATCGCCGCCGATGGACGGCCGCTGATCGCCTGGACGTTTGACCCGGACCGGTTTCTGGCTGTGGTCGAATCGGTGCCGACGCCTGATGGAGCGGCGCTCAATAACCTCTATGCATGGTGGGCGTCGCACTCTTAGTGGGAATGTCCAGCGCCAATTGCTGGTTGCGACGCCAACGCGGGCGCCTGCTGTTGACCTGAGAGCAGGGGGTGCAAGCGGATGTCGTTGACCCAGGCCGGTCCGTGTAGAGCTCGAGCAGACCACAGCGCGATCGCCACGGTGGCCGGGCCCGCCAGCTGAAGCGGTACGCACCGCTCACCGTAGGCGAAGGTCACTGTGCGCGAAGGCAAGTCAGGATAGAACTCGCTGACGTAGCCGAACCAGAAGTCGATGAACGTGCCGTCGGAGCGACTGCACATCAGCCTCTCGTCGGTGACGATGACCGTGCAGGGGTGCTGTTCGCGCCACTGCGGGACCTCATCACGCTCGGCTTGCTTGCGGCGTCGACTGTTGGTGATCCCTTGCGCCGCGAGCATTCCGGCCATCAGTAGCGGGCTACCCATGACGAAGGTCGAGGATCGCTGGTAGCTTCCGTCGCCGGCCACAAGCCGGCTG
This sequence comes from Mycolicibacterium aromaticivorans JS19b1 = JCM 16368, assembly GCF_000559085.1. Taxonomy (NCBI): domain Bacteria; kingdom Bacillati; phylum Actinomycetota; class Actinomycetes; order Mycobacteriales; family Mycobacteriaceae; genus Mycobacterium; species Mycolicibacterium aromaticivorans. The sequence goes on from NZ_JALN02000003.1 coordinate 113,555, forward strand.
GAGATCGCGGTAGTGCAGAGCCGGGCGTGCTCGTCGGGGCCCAAGATTGGGCCGTACACGGCGATCGACGGGGCCGGTCGACCGGAGGCCAACGCCACCGCGCACCCCCGGGCATACTCCCACCACGGGTCGCGGACAACGAGTTCTACGCTCATCTGATCATCACCATCCCAGCCGTCGAGCGATCTGAATAGCGGGAGACTAGCGCCGGGGTACGACAAGCTGTGGCGGCGTCACGGGCAGCGTCCACGTCGCGGGAGAATGCTCGATGAACATCAGAGGCAGGGGGGGAAAGCCGTCCGGCCCGTGACGCCGCTCCCACGCTAACACCGCGCCGGGACAGTTTTTGGCGATCTCGACGCCAGCGATCGAGGCGCCGACGTGAACGGTCCGAGAACGTGGCGCGGTGTTCACGCCCGCTGCCTTCACTCCCCCGAACCGGGGCGATGGTGGTCGCTCTGGCGAGGCGCACGAGCGCTGCTGCTGACACTTCCATGCCCTCTCCCCCATCGCAGTTCGATCCCACGGTCACATCTCGGTGTAAGGCCGGCGTCGGAGCTGCTAGATCGACGACCTTGATCATCGATGGTACACCCATTGCATTATCAGATGTTCTCGTGTTGCATGATTTGACTTTTTCAGCCATGTCGATCCGGGCCGCTCTGTCGGGAGTGCGGTGCTTGCGGGCGTCCGGGTCAGAGGCTGCGCTCATCGGTATCGTTGCCGCGTTCACGCTGCCGGTCGTGATCGTGAGCGTGTCGCTCCATTCGGTATTCGGATGCGCGGTGGCGTTCGACGAGGCGTTGGGCGGCGCGGTAGCTCTCGGGGTCGACGAGGCCGGCGTCGGCGATCAGCGCGGGCGTGGGGTTGATGTGCAGTGTCCACCCAGGTTGGCGTCCCGCTTCGAGCAGGCGGTCCCGTGCTGCCGCCGATGCCGCTTGTGCTGCCTCGCTTTGGGCTTCCAAGCGGAGTTGCGCGGTGAGGGTGTCGAGTTCGAGGCGTTTGTCGGCCAGTTCCTCGGCGTGCTCGAAATCCCCGAGGCTGGTGCTGTCGTAGTCGTCGAGTTCGCTTTGGAGGGTGGCTGCTCGCCGTTGCAGTCGCGTGTTGAAGTGGGGAATGTCCTTGTAGGCGTTCTCCATTCGCTGTAGTAGGCCGCGCGCCTTGGTGATGTGGCTGGTTCCCTCGGCTCTGGGCACTGTGGCGAATAGGTCGGCTTCCTCGATGCCGACGGTGGTTGAGGGCACGTCGAAGGTGAGTTGCAATTCCCCTTTGAGGTAGCTGCGCCGCGCGGTGATGCTGATTCCGTTGACGGCGGCATCCAGGGGCCGGGTGGTGAAACTGGACTTGTCTCGGAGCGCGGCGTAGGCCTCGCGGCAGGCCGCGGCGAAGGGGACTGCCGCCTCGCTGCGTTCGGCGAAGGGCCGGCCGGCCACGGTCACGGTGGGTGCTTGGTCTGCGTGAGCGCTGATCGTCTCTACCGCCGGGGCCAGGGTGGCGAGTTCTTCGTGTGTTCGCGTGAGTTCGCGTTCGGTGTCTTGGCGTTGGTGGCGGCGCCGTGTCTCGGCGTCGCGGTGGGCGGATTCGAGCGCGGAGAGTCGTTTGACGTCGTCGGCGAGTTGGACCTGCTTGATGTAGCGGGGGTCTCCGGTGGCGATGGCTTTGGTTTCGGCGGCGGCATCGGAGATGTCTCCTCCCCCGAGGTCTTCGATTTCGTCGATGTCGACTTCGCCGCGTTTGATCTGTTCGATGAAGCGGGCTTTGGCTTCGACCTTCTGCCACATCACCGTGTCGTAGGACCCTTCGGTGACGTAGTTGACGATGTCGACCTCGGGGTTCTGGTTGCCTTGCCGAATGATGCGCCCCTCGCGTTGTTCTAGGTCGGCGGGCCGCCAGGGAACATCGACGTGGTGCAGCGCGCGCAGCCGGGTTTGGACGTTGGTGCCGGTTCCCATTTTCTCGGTGGACCCGATCAACACCGAGATCTCCCCGGTGCGGCACCGTTGCGCCAAGTTCAGCTTGTCCGCCGGTTTGACCGCGTCATGGATGAACGCGATGGATTCTTTGGGCATGCCACGCGCGACGAGCTCGTCGCGGATCGCGGCGTAGATGGTGAATTGGCGGGGGTCCTTCGACGGGGTGCCGCGGTCGCAGAACACGATCTGGAAGGCCCCGCGGATCGGCATCTCTTGCCCGGTTTCGGGGTCGCGGTAGACGTTGTCGATGTTGGCGCGGTGCAGCGCCATGATGTTGTCAGCGACTTCGGTGGCGCGGGAGACCGCTGGCGCGTCCAGGTGCGCAAGCCGCGGGTCCAGGGAGACGTTGCGGCCGTCGTTGGCGATCTTGAGCTGGTTGTCGACGTCGGGCCGCTTGGGGTCGAGGTGATCGAGGCGCCAGCCCAAGTCGGTGATGAAGTCTTTGACCTCCTGGGACGGGGTGATGCTCACGACTCGTCGGCGATCCCCGGCCAGGTGTGGCAGTTCCACGGGCACTTGGTCGCGGGTGACGACGTCGGTGAAGATCGACGACAGGGCCAGCAGTTCGGGGAGGTTGCAGAACTTTCCGACTCTGGTCACGGTCCGCAGGCTGGTGCCGGTGGCGTTGACTTCCACGGTGCTCACTGGGGCGGTGAAGGTGGCACCCCAGTCGTTGATGTCGGCGACACCGGCGGCGGCGAGTAGGTCCGGGCGCAGGTAGTTCTGCATGACCCAGAGCTCACCGAGGGAGTTGGCTACGGGTGTTCCGGTGGCGAAGGTGGCGACGCGCTCGACGACCTGGTCGGGTCGCAGGCCGGCGGCGCGGCCCTCGTCGTGGCGTCGTCGCCGCAGTACTTCCAGTTTCATGGCGAGGTCTTCGGCGCGCTGCGCGGCCGCCGCGCAGGACAATTCCTCGATGTTGCTCAGGCGCCCTTTGTTTTTGTACATGTGAGCTTCGTCGATAAACAGGTAATCGCCACCGGATTCTTCGAACCTGAGCCCGGTGTCTTTGCGCTCCTGCTTGGTCAGCTCGCTCAGGCGCGTGGCGAGCCGTTTCTTCTGCTGCTCGACGCGCTTTTTGCTCACTGAGGTTTCTGCGCGTTCAGCATGCTTCTCTAGCTCATCGAGCTGGCGTTGCACGTAGTCGATGTGGGTGTCTTCGCTGACACCGATTGCGGTGAACAGGCTTTGGGGCATGATGACCATGTCCCAGTCAGTGGTCGCTGATTGGGCAACGAAGCGGCGACGGCCGTCGGGGTCGGTGCCGGCGTTGCCGAGCAGGATGCGCGCCGCCGGGTACCACTGGGCGGCTTCGCGGCCGACTTGTTCCACGATGTGGTTGGGAACCACGATCCATGGCTGCTTGCACAAGCCTAAACGCTTGAGCTCCATCGCACCCATCAAAGTCGACCCAGTCTTGCCGGCGCCCACGGTGTGGCTTAAAAGCGTTGTGGGCTCAGCGATTATCCTCGCAACGGCATCGCGTTGGTAGTAGTGCGGTTCGAACCGGTCTGACAGTCCCGGCAGGGTGAGCTTGTCGCCGCGGTGTTTCGGGGCGACAAGGCTGTTGAACCGCTTGTTGAACTCGGCGACGAGTTCCTCGCGGCGGGCCTCGTCATCGAAGATCCATTTCTGGAATTCCTCGGTGATCTTGGTGGCTTTGGCTTGGGCGGCGAAGGTGGCCTCGAAGTCGATGCTGGGGCCGCCGGTTTCAGCGACTTCCTCCGCGGGGCGGTGGACGGTGATCGACTTGGAGTTGCACAGCGCATCGAGCAGCTCGATGGCGTCTTTGTGTGCGGTGCCCCAGGTTTCGGTCATCATGACCGATCCCCGTTGATAGCGTGCACATTCCACCGACCAGGTACCGCCGACGTGGTCGGCGACCACGGTGTCGGCGCCGAAGGTTTCGCGGGCGAATTGGGCGACGTATTTGGCGTCGATCCACGGCGCTCCCGGTCGGGTCTTGATCTGGGAGGCTTCTTTGTCGCGCGGAACGACGTCGCGCAGTGCCGTCACGTAGTCCTGGTAGGCGGGATCGCGTTCGGCCGCGGCGGTGGCCGCAGCGAGCTTCTCGCGGACGTTGCCTGACAGCGCGGTGGCTGCTGGGACGAGTTCGTCGGGATCATCAAGGGATGGGTAGGCCAGTCCGCGTAGTTGTTCTGCGGCGGCGGCCTGGTCGGTGCCCAATAGTTCTGCGATGTAGGCGATGTCGATGCGCTGGTACTGGTCGATGCTGATCGCGAGGGCATCTTCGACGGTGGCAGCGGTGTCCGGGACGGCTCGCACGTTGAGGACGTCGACGGAGAAGATCGGCGCTTTGACTGCTTCGCCGGTTTGTTCGTTGAAGATCTCCAGCGCGGCGACGTTGGCCCACCGCGGATCGTATTTCATGCCGCCGTCGAGATGGGGGCGACGCTTGTAGGGGCTGCCGGGTTCCCATGCTTTGTGTGACCACTCCTCGAGCAGGTGCTCGGGGACGGGGCCGCGGTAGGGCACCCCGTCAGTGCCGCGGGATTTGCGCCAGGCTTCTTCGGCCTTGGCCACTTTGCGGTCGTGGGACTCCTGGGTCGGGGGCGTCGGGTAAATCCATTTGAACCGGTTGACGGGGCCGTGTTTGGCGACGTAGCCGTCGTAGAGCTTGTTGAGGTGTGCGCGCAGCTGCTCGCGCACCTCGCGGGGCTGATCATCGCGTTGGGACGCGATGACTGCGGTCGCGGCGTCACGGAGTTCGATCAGCGTACGGGTCTCGCGTAAGCGGCTTTTCGGGGTGCGTTGTTCTTCCCAGCTGTGGCCGCTCCAGCGCTGAACACTGTCGGTGGGTGCGTGGTAGCGCAGGGTGTCCATGGGTGGCTGCTCGGCGCGTTCGGCGGCGGTGAACAGTCCGGCATCGAAGACACTGTCGTCGACCTCGATGAGGGAGTCGGCGGTGGCGGTCAAACCCTTGTCGAGGCTTAGCGCGTTGTCGACGATGTCGGATAAGCGCTGGCGGATCTGTTCGGCCAGCGCTTCACGAGTGGACTGCTCCCCCACCACCTTGAGCGTGGCGGAGCCGTGGATCCCTTGGCCGAGGGCGTAGGCGCCCAGCACGTGGTCGGGGTGGTTGAGGAAGTACTCGTTGACGTGGAAGGCGTCGCCGGACTTCTCCGGGTCGAAGACGTCGCGATCGACGAGGTGCTCGATGCCCTCGAACGGGATGTCTTCGGTGCCGATCCACCGGATCAGGTCCTCGTCGGCGGCCTGGTCGGCGTCTTTGCGGCGTAGCACCACGATGTCGGTGATGACTTCGGTGCCAGCAACCCGCTTGAAGGCGTTCGACGGCAGGCGTACCGCGCCGAGAAGGTCGGCTTTGGCGGCCATGGCTCGGCGGGCCCGGGAGTCGAGGCTGTCGAGGGTGTAGCGGCTGGTCAAGACGGTGACGTAGCCGCCGGGGGCGGTCAGGCTGATGGCCTTATTGATGAAGTGGTTGTGGATGCTGAATCGGCCTGGGTTATGTGCAGGGTCGATCAGGGTGAAGTTGCCGAATGGGACGTTGCCGATCGTGGCTACGAAGGAGTCGGCGGGCACGCGCGTGGTTTCGAAGCCTTCGGCACGGATCTGCGCGTGTGGGTAGAGGGCGGCGGCGATGGCGGCGGTGACGGTGTCGTTGTCGACGCCGACCATGACAGCGTCTTTAGGGGCCAGACCGATGAATGTTCCTGCCCCGCAGCCAGGTTCGAGGACGCGCCCATTGTGCAGGCCGGCCTGACGCAATGCGTCCCACATGGCCGCTGCAATCAGCGGGTCGGTGTAGTGGGCGTTGAGGATGCTGGCCTCGGCGGCGCGGTAGGCATCGGGGCCCACGGTTTGGCGTAGCTGTTCCCGCTCGGTGGCGTAGGTGTCGTTGCGGCGATCGAAGAGTTCGGCGCAGGCCCCCCATCCTGACCAGGTCGACAGCACCTCCTTCTCAGCCGTGGTGGCGGTGCGGCCGCCCTCGCGGTTGAGCCGCTCGAGGATGTCGATCGCGGCGAGGTTGGCGTGGATGCGTGCTTTGGTGCCCGAAGGGACTCGAATGTCGGTGGTCAGGGCGAAGGGCTGTGCCGAGGCCTCGACGACGGGTAATGCGGGAGCAGCGCTGTCCTGCGCGGCCGCTGGGGCGGGCACCGCTACTGCCGGGGTCGGTTCGGCCGGCGAGGAGGGATTGTCGATGCTGGTCTCGGCGGCCTGATCAGCCGAAGCGCTCGGTGGTGGCGGCGCAACGGCAGGCGAGGGCGGCGGCGCCGGGACCGTCGGGGGTCGCGCGGGCGGTAACGGGGTGCCGCCTGGATCGATCGTGGCGGGGTCTGTCGGTTGGTCGAAATCCTCGAACAGCGACAGCTGAGGCTTGGGCTCGGTTACTCCACGGGGTAGCCGTCGAGCCGCAGATCCTCGTACACCAGGGGCGCCAGGTCGCTGGCCAGGGGATGCTGGGGGCCGTCGGGAATTGGGAGGGCGTCCTCCAAGCGGGCGCTGAGCAGGTAGGCCGCCTTGATGCGGAACATCACCGAAAACTGCGGGGCCGGCCACACCATCTCGGTCAGCGCCTCGATCCGCTCCCCCGGCTCGCTCCGATACCGCACGTCGTTCCACCGTTGATTCCACGGCACTTGACTCGGCGGCAGCGGCTGCTGCAGAGGCGGATCGAAGTCGACCGTCTGCTCCGGCGGCTCCGGAATCTGGTCGTAGAGTTCCTGGCGTACCACCGCTTCCCGGGCGTTCTGCAACGCCGTCTGGCGCAGCTTCACGGTCGTGAGGTAGTCCGGGTGCTGCCCCTGGCGTGCGGTCCATTCCTGAATCGACGATGCTGCCAGGTCGTCGGCCATCTGCGCCGCCAGTCGGTCCAGCCGGGCGGTCTCCTCGCGCAGGAACCGATCCCTCTGCTGCGGCGTCCAGTCCTGAGGCAGGTCCAGCCACCGGCTGTACACCTCGTTGACCGCCTGGCCCATCCACTCGGTCACTGGTGTCGTCAGTCTCCTCGAAGCTGAACAGATCTGGCTGGTCGTCGCCGGTGTGGCGGGCCATAGTGTTCTCCCGATGCCGCTCGTCATGAGTAGTTCTCCTGATCTGCGGCATCGGCGGAAGCCGTGCCCGTGCCCGGTGAGCGTGCCGGCAGGACTACCCCGTCGGCTGGCCACCTGAAATGCCCCTTACGGGGCGCCGACGTCATGTTGACGCCGGGAAACTTGCGCGATGTTGCGGTGGAGTCAAGTCTTCGATTACCAGGCGCGCCTGTGCCAGCGCCTGGTCGATGTCCCTCGACTGCTGGTTAAGAGTCTCCTGCTGGCGCTCTACTCGGGTCTTCAGCAGCTTGAGCCGGTCCACGATCGCGTGGATCGGGACAACCGCCGGGTGGGGTTTCACCTCGATGCGCCGATTGACGGGTTTGCCGCCTTTGAGCGCAGCCAGCGCCGATCCGGGCTCCCACATCAGGTGGGTGTCGATGCGTTCCAATGTTTCAGCGTTGGGGCTGTATCCCCGCTTACCCATCGTCGCCAGAGTTGTACGACCCGGCCCTCCGACGGCGGCCAGGCGGCTCTTGCTCATCTGTAGTTCGAGCAGCCGCTTCTCGATCCACATACGGAGGTTGTCGTAGTCGTCCTCGGCGTCGCGGTCAACGACAGGCCCGAGCCGCTTGCCGACGCTGGCCTCACGGGTCTTAGGTTCCGAGCCGTACATCGTGGCGTGGGCCGAACCGGGTAGCCAGGATAAAAGTTCGTCCAGTTTGGACAACGTGCTGCGGCCTGGCACCCGGTCGTCTTTGCCGAGGAGGTTCAGTGTCGAGCGCGACACCAGGCCGAGTTTGCTCGCCTCCAGCTGGCTCATTCCAAGCTCGGCGAGACGCGCGTTCATGTACTTGGCCAGGCGTTTCACGTCAGGTTCCACGGTGCTGCTGGCGAGCATCTCGACGTGGTTTTCCGATAGCCCGGTCTCGGCCACCACGTCGGCAACGGGATGGCCGGCGCTGAGCAAGGACCGTGCCATGTCGGCGGCGGCGTCCTCGTCTAACGGCGCAGCGGTAATGATCGCCCTCCTGGTGTGCCCGTGGCCAAGCCCCCGGTGTCCGGGAATCGTACATCTTCCAGTATGACACTGGTAGAACAACAACGGCATCACCGCAACACAGGAGTGTTTACGTCATTTAAGCAATTATCGGAGGCGTTGGCCTCAAGAATCCTCGTGGCGCGTGTCCCAACATGCCATCGACGCATTCGCCACAAGTCTAACGCGGTCGCAGCTGAATGCACCTGCGATGGGCGCGCCGCGTCGCCCTCGTTAAGCGCGACGCCGGCTGTGGGGACCTCCGGGAGGGCGACGAAACGTCGCCCGTGACGCCAAAGCTGTTAGCTTTTGGTAATAGCTGCATCTGGTGCCGAGCGAAGGAGACGAACCGTTGAGTGCTGCATCTAAAGCTGTGATTGCCGTGGCGGCGTCGGTGTACGTCGGGACGATCTCCATGCCCGTCGCGTTTGCCGACGAACCGGTAATTCACTACTTGGGCAGCCCCGCCCAACTTGTGAACGGCGATGTAGTTCAGGCCTGGACTGTTAGCAGCCTCAAGCCAAGCACGGATTCCATCCCCTATCCGGTGGTCGGAACGCTGTGGGAGGCAGCCGCCACTGATGTTGCCGTGAACGGGACGGTGCAGCCTGTGGTGTCCAATCTCAACGCCCGGGCCCGCAGTGGCCAGACCTACCGAGTGCTATTTGGCGTCGCAACGCCGCAAGGGGTGAACCCGGCTCCGTTAAGCCAAGGACAGCAGACCACCGGAAAAGTGTACTTCGACATCACCGGTGATGTCCCAGACAGCGTGGTGTACAACGCCGGCGGTGCCGATCTCGCCGTCTGGGTCCAGCCGCCGCCTTCGATACCGAAGTCCGGCTCATCACGCTTGGGGGCGCCGTCGGGTACTCCGACCACTGGGGGGCCGGCACCCGCCGCCGCACCTGGGCCCGCAACGCCGGTGCCGGGTGGCACCAGCCCTGCCGCACTACCGGCTGGCAGCGTCGGCACGCCTATGGTTCCGAACGGCCAAGGGACACCTGTGACCCCAGGCAGTACCGGGACCCCCGTCACTCCGGGGAGCGCGGGCACGCCGATCGCTCCGGGTAGCCAAGCGACTCCAGTCCCCGGCAGTAGCACCGGTACTCCGGTCCCGTCGACCGCGGCTAACGCTCCTGCCATACCAGGGTCAACCACAGCCCCCCCGGCAGATGCTCCAGCAACGACGCCAGCCGCGGGACAAGCCCCCGTGGCTGCTGCGTCGGCGTTGACGGTCGCCCCGTCCGCCTGAGCAACGGCGGCGTGGACCTCGTTATTGCCATCGCTTCGCGCGGCGGCCTCCGGGCCGCCGACAAACAGCAAGTAGTCCTGCGGCCGAGTGGGTATGGACCGTTAATCGACTGGGTGAGCCACTCCCCCGGCCGGTCTGCCGGGTTCACTGTGGGGTGGGCTTTGCTACCTGTCCCTGACAGGCGGAGTACCCCCGGCCAAGCGTTCATTCAGTAGCAGGGGTGTCGTGAGTTGGCCGGCCATCAAGTGCGGCAAATCGGCAGTCCGGTTGCGGCACTGGGTCGTACACGGTTATCCCACAGGCGCGGCATGTGTAGCTTCGATGCGGGCCCGCACCGCGACCCGCACACGTCGCACATTGTTGAGTGCCAACCAACACCAGTCCGGGACCGCGCAAAGGGTGGCCCCACGGACAGTAGCGCGGAGGCCCCGGCTCGACCCACCCCCGTCTCGTACGCCGCAGCCGGGCCACGCACACACAATACAACGGACAGAACACGTGTTCGAAATGACTGATGCGCGTCCCGCCCTCCAAGCGACACGTCAACCCACCCTCCGACTGAGACTCGGGCTGCGTCACGCGCGTAGTAACTGGGTGCCCTCAGCTATTCATTCAAGGGCGCATCAACGCCGGCCGGCCCTCGGCCCTGCCGCCGGCCCGACCCCTTGGCAGGGCCCTCGCTCTGGGACGGCTCGTTGAGCATGCGTTCCGACGAGAACGCCTACTGGACGAACTGACCATGACCGGGGTACGGCGCCGCTTGATCAACGCGGGACTGCGAGACCAGCCGTAGATCATTCTGCTCGGCCGCGTTCGACGCGCGCCTGCTGCGTGCTGGGCCCCTCGCGGTGGCCAGTTCCGTTGCCAACTCATCTGCAACTGTTCAGCTGGACACCGAGTAAGTGCTGTGGCCGAAAAGTATTGCTGCACAGGCGCACTCACCACCAATAGGGAGCCAGCAGGCCATCTCCTTTCGTAGTTTTCCGCGGAAAACTACGAATTCTCGACAGTTTTCCGCGGAAAACTCGCGACGCCGGCCGCCGCGCATTTTGGCTCGCTGGCCCCCGGACATCTATTGCTTCACAAGTTTCCTGAGCTGGGCTGCCAATACTCGAGATCCGACATCGCCAAGGTGGCTATGGAGGGCAGCTGCAAGTGCATGCGGATCGGCCTCGAAGCGTCGGAGTGCACGGGTAACGGTGCGTATTTGGCTCGCGGAAGCCTCTCCGCGCTCCTCACGCCGATCCGACTGGTTTTCCTCGCTCGTCAAGGCACCCTCACCTGATTTGTCCGCACTGCCGGACTCGGGCTGGCTACTCCTCCACCGGGCGACCTGCTGCTCCAGAGGTACACGCGCCAAGTCACGGGCTTCGCGTATGGCGAGATCACCGCGCCGAGTAGCCTCCTGCAGTTCAGGGGCCAGTTTGAGGAGGGCGCGGCGTTGAGACACCCATGTCTTGCTCTTGTGTAGGTGATCAGCCGCAGCGTCGGCGCTGCCGTACTCCCCCACGAGGCTCTCCACTGCGCGAGCCTCTTCGATGACGTCGAAGCCTGACCGATCGACGTTCTCGGCGATCACCGCTGTCAGCAGAGTGGCCCGATCCTTGGCGAGTTCGTCCTTGATGACGATATCGAGTTCGGGCCGACCAAATTTGTGCGCGGCGGCTAAGCGCCGATTGCCGATGATGACGACCCAACGCGCATCAACAGCGGTATCGGGGTACAGCTGCTGGTAGGCATTCTTAGTCACTACGACAACTGGCTGCAGCTGGTGCTCCGCGATGGACGCCAGTTCCTGAAGATTGCCCAGGGTGTCTCGCGGGTTGTGCGGATTGCCGACAAGGTCCCGGAGAGGGACTGAGCGCGATTGACCGGCTCTAGGGATGATCGAGGATGCTGCTTTTGCCCCGTCTATCGACGACTTCTCACCGACCGCTTCGGCGAGACCGGCGAAGCTCTTCACTCCCCCGCGACTCATCGGCGGACCTCCGTTGACATCAGTTCATCAGCCAGGTTATAGAAATCAGCAGCCGCGGTAGAAGCCTTGCCGGTCTTCTTGTACTGCGTCACGACCAAGCCCTCATTGGACGCATTGGTGTGGATCTTGTAGTGACGGACAACGGTCTCGGCCAGGGGCCACCCACGGCCGCGGACGAAATCTTTCGTCTCGTTCAGCCAGTAGGTCCCGTCGCGGCTGTCGTGGTTGTTTATGAAGACCCGGTAGGGGAGTTGCCTTGGTTCGAGAATTTTCCGGATTGTCCGCGCTGTCGGGTCGAAGCAGAGCGGCTCGGTCAGGATCGGAACGAGTACCTCGTCAGTGACGTCTAGGACGGTCCTGAGGGCGTCGGCCGAGTGGCCAGAGCCGAGTCCGTCCCCAGAGCCATCAGGGTCCAGGTCGAACCAGCCGGCGGTGTCGACGTAGACCTCGGCGATCGTGGGCAGGTTGTTTAACTGAGCAAGCCAGTCAAGTGGATCGTCGTGTGCCTGAATGAGATGGAAGGGAAGGTCGTCAACTTGGTTGGCCCACCAGGTGGCCGAGCCTTGCGGGTCAATCGAGATTGCGGCGACGGGAGACTCCGCGTCCTCGGGCAGCCCCTGGCTGAGATGTTCAGCTCGAACGGCGGCAAGGTTGACGGCGGCAGTACTTTTCCCGACACCGCCCTTTTGATTCAGAAGTGTCACTACACGTGTCATTGCGTTGGGGTCCCTTGAAATGGATCGAAGCCGCGATTGGCGGAATGACTAGGAACAGACGCCACTGAGGTTACGGCGGGTTAGGGAACGTGGCGCGGCGACACGCCCAACGGGAGACGAATCCAGCCAGTTTTCCGCGGAAAACTGGCAATCTGCGGCCATCCCGGCGGTTCCGGGGAAGAGGCCACCACTTCACACCTGCATCAGTGCAGCGGCGCTGTGACCTGCGCGTTTGCGGCAGTTTTCCGCGGAAAACCGCCGAGTCGGGGATTGTGCTTAAGGGATTACTCAGACATATCGGTCTAGATGCGGTTGGCGGGTAGACGCGAAGCGTGCTCACTATTTGATCCATTCACAGCCGAGCAATGTTGGTCGACGCAATTACCGTTCTTCCCAATTTCCGCTGTCCCGGGTTGACACTTTCGGCTTCAACGGAGTGGGGAGCGCGACTCTGAAAGGCGCTTGAAACCGCGCCCGGTGGCCGTCGCGACGCTCTGCGCGCCAAGCGGTCTTGCCTGACTGCCCGACTGGAGTTGCATCACGGAGGGAGGTGCCGACCCGGACCAGAGAACTGGCGCCCACTGGTCGGGAGGCAACTCTTTGGCCATATGCCGCTCGCAACGAACCAGCTGGGGGAGGTGGGTAGTCTGCCGCCTCATGTCGCCGTGGCCGATGGCGTCCGCGGGGAGACTCGTTGTGCGCGATAACCGGGTGCTGGGCTCACTGCGCGATACCACTGCAAACGAAGGCGCTTAATGCACCGAGTCTTCGGCCGCTTCCTCTACTAGGGCTGTACGCAGGAGCTCCAAAGCCGCATCCCAAATCGGGTGGGGATTCCTGCGGTAGTACACCCGCCCCATCCCGTCTTGGCGAGTGATGAGGCCGGCCTCGGTCAGATCCCTAAGCGGTGTTTGCACAGCGCTTTGCGCCGGGTGGCCTAATTCGAGAGCAAGGTCGGTGGGGTTGACGAGTCCATCGCCCTGGGCGATCGCCGCCATAACGGCGAGTCGGTGTTTCTGCCCGAATACAATCGTAGAGAGCTTCTGAACTCTCGGCGATTGGGCGTACGACACGCCTGACATGCTATTACAGGATTCCTGTTACAGACATCATGTTACTGATATTCTATTACTGGATTCCAATAGTGCCAGGTCAGTGACGGCCGGGCTACAGACGAACTGAGCGGAGCGTCCGGTGGTAGACATCAGTGCGGGCGATGAAGTGACTGGTCGGCGGCGCAACTGGCGACACCGAGAAAAGCGCGCCTCGTCGAAGCTGGTTGCCAAACGCGTCAGCGAAGAAGATCACTCTGCCATCACCCGGTACGCAGAGGCTTGCGGCGTAAAGGTCGCAGAGCTTCTGACTCCGGCGGTCGACGACTTGATCCGTCGCGCCCACCAGTTCTGCGACCAAGCTGACGGCCCGGCGCGGGCTGTAAACGCGTCTTAAAAGTCGGAAAGTCTGCCAGCGCAACGCTTGCGGGTTCTTCGCGATGATACGGCCAAGTCATTGGCGGTCGATAGCTGACCGGGCCATCAACGACGAATTGCTCGTGCATCCAGCGCTTTCCGAATGTTCCGGTTTACTGAAGTCGCGAACGTAGGCGTGCACATGCACCAGGCACATCGTTGTGACCAGTGCAATTCGTGCGCCGACAGCGCCCTCATCGACCGCGCCGTGTCCTGATCGCCGCTAACACGGCAGCGACCTCAGCACGCCCTGGCCCCTGAAGGGCTTGCTGCCCAGCCAGTCGCGCCTGGGCGTATGCCTCGCGCTCCTGGATCCTAAGACGGTGTTGTTCAGCCCGTTCGGCGACCGCGGCGGCCTCTGCTGCCTCGGCATGCGCCATGGGTCGCACGGAGAGGGCGTTGTGCGCCGTATAGGCGGCCAAGATTGCTCCCATGAGACCGATCGGGCGCGGCGGCGCGTCGGAGATCCGATGGCCGCCGATCAGCCACTCCGACACCGCCGCATTCAGATCTTCAGCTGTCCACCCTGCGCGGGCAGGCGCAGCCAGCATCGCAGCCCAGGCACCCGGACCGTACCGTCGTGACCATGGCGGTGCCTTTGGATGCTCGCGCCACGCTCGCGCCAGTCGTTGCCCCTGCCTGTCGATGCTTCGGCGGCGCGTAGCGACGCCTTGCCGGGCGCCCTCGGCGCCCGTTCGGGTAGTAATCAGTCTCTTTAAAGGTGAGTTATGTGTTGTAAGTGGGGACCGTCCCAGATGGGGTGTCAGTTTGTGGATAACACGGTTGACCTGCTGATCGTCGTGCAGCGCCCACACTGAGGCCCAACCCCGGGACCGGTCGCCCATGCGCCAGGACGCCATCCGCTCCACATACGTACGCTGGCGGCCCCGAACGACCTCGGTCGCGACGCCAAGGAGCCGTAGACATTCACGCGCCCGCTGGACAGTGCGCTCCGAAAACCCAGTCCGCGCCGCGAGTGTCGCTACGCTGGGGCGGCAGTTCCGCCCCGTACTCCGGTCGGCAAAGCGCGCCATGTCCGCGGCGATGGCAACCACGGCGCGCTTGGAGACCGGTGCCGTCATTTGTGGGCGGAGCTGTGGGTAGCGCTGGTCATACGCGGCCGCCACAGTGACTTGTGCCCAGCGGGTGGGGCCACCGCTCCAGCAAGCAATCCCGGCATGCGCGTCCGGCTCGATTTCCAGGTGTACGAACTGTCTAGGGGAGGGCAACTCTCGGCCAGCCAATCGCCGACCACGGCGGATCGCTATGACGTCGGCTACAGGGGTGGTCCGAATGACGCCGCGGCGGCGCACGCTGGTGCTGCAGCCGCGATACGGCGGCCGTGAGATGCCCGCAATCGGGGCGGACGTACGGAGAAACACGGTGCATACGTCTGGACCAGTGCCAGCGCATGCGCTACCGTGAGAGCTGTCCTGCAAGAGACAGTCCCTTCGGGGAGAGTGGCGATTTCGCCGCGACCAGCCCTCCGGTTGCCGCCGGGGGGCACAGTCGTTTTTGACGGCTATTCAAACGCCTATGAAGATGTGTCCGTTGTGCGCTAAGGCCCTCCTGTCACGAACATCTTTTGGGCTCGAAGCGCTGTGTCTAGTCACATGGCCAGTGGCAGGCCCTCCTGTCCGATCGCGGTAGTAACCGTGGCGGCTGACTCGAGAAGCTCAGCGATGACTCGCGCGTTGAAGACCGCCCGGGGGAGTGCTTGGGTACAAGCACGCGTTACGAGTTCAGCCGCGACGGCAGGATGTACTCGCACGGTGCAGCCTCCGGGAGCGGTATCGACCCGCCGCTGCAGACCGGGCCAGAGCGCTGCGGTGACCACTGTCCGTGGTCCGAGATGCGGACGGCCACGCGGACTCGCCGCTATGGCCCCGCCTGATGCGGTCATCGCACTCACTCCTGTCGCTAGATCGCGCCGGCAGCAGACGGCGTCGCTGTACGCGAATGTCGAGCAGCTGGGGCTCCTGCGCCTCTTGGTGCTGGTGTTTCCAGGCGAAGTTTCGCACGCAGTCGGCGGATTAACCGCCACGACACGCTGGTCACGTGGCGACCGGGCGGACCGTTCGAGCCTGCTGATCTTTATGTACGCCTTTCCAGAGAATTCGCCGACACGCCGAGGGTCGGTGACCCCGGCGCGGTCTTGAACTGTCGGCATCCAGATTGACGGTGGTTGTGGCTGTTGCGGTGACCCCTTCACCGTCGCACTCTGATCGTCCGACGAAAGAACATACTGGGGGCGTGTCTGCCAGCAGCAGCACTCGGTGACGGAGCGAATAAGCCGTCGGGAACCCCGTCGGCAGCGCGCCTGTCCGTCGCGCAACGGCCGAGGTCGTCCTCTGCCGCGTTGAAAGACGTTTTGGTTGACGGCTGGAACGCTCCGTGACAAGCGGCGGCGCTCCGGCGGTGAATGCCCAGCACACCTTGCGCACACACCGGGCGATGCTACACACTAGGCAGTGAGTAAACGCAAGCAACGCAACAGTGCGTGTTGCTGACACCGCTACCGAGAATGGACTGACGATGGCTGATTCGATTTCTTTGGACACCGATGCCGCAGCTCAGGCGGCGGCCGAGTGGGCCGCCTACGGTGATGCGGTGGAGGCTCACGGGCGACAACACCATATGACCCTCGAGCAGCTGCAGGCCACGGTTGGTGACACCTATGCGCCGTTCGTGGCGGCCAAGCATGCCGAGATGCAGGCGCGGGAAGCGGCCTACCAGCGCGTGGCAGAGCACGCTCGCGGTCACGCTCGGCGCCTGGGCAATACCCGAACGATTTTCACCACCACCGACGACGATTCCGCAGCGCGGATCACAAGCGTCGTCGACGCGTAGATTCGCCACTATGGACCTGAGGGTCGATCCGCACGGTTTGCGTGCCGACGCCGGGGCGCTTGATGCTTCCGGGCATCAGAACGCCCCGGCCTCGGCATGTCAGGCCGCTACGGGTGACTCTGTCTCTGCTCACCTGGCCGGCGCGCTGTCGGCGTGGTCGCATTCCCTTCATTTACTGCATCACCATGCAGGACAACAGCGGGCTGTCGGTGGGATGGCCCTCTCTGGGACCGCAGCCGATCTCGCCGGCGCCGACGACGCGAATGCCGCTGCGATCGGCGCCATCATGGATGGGTCCGCGCCGACCGCTGGCGGCGCGCCGACAGCCCCTTCATCTGGGAACTTACCCACGATCCCGACGCCCTCGCTGCCCGCGATTCCCACCATGGTGACACTGCCCCCGGTGTCCCCGGAGCAGATTGCCGCGCAAGTGCATTCCGGGCCAGGTCCCCAGAGTTTGCGCACATTCGCAGCACATATCCGCAACACTCTCGCCCCGAGCGTTCTCAGTGCCGCGGACGAGGCGCGCCGCACCGGCACATCGGTTGCCGAGAATTGGGTCGACGGTCAACAGCAGGCGGCCACCAACATCGCCGGACATGCCGATTGGCTGGAGTCGAGTCTTCACCCGCAGGTCCTCGCGCTGGCCAGCGCCGCTGACGACGTCGCTGCGCACACCGAGACTCTGATCCAGAACACGCCGCGCCCGGAAGAGTTCACCGATCTGCGTCAGCGCCTCCACGTGGCCCTGGCCAACTACAACGCCAGCGGTGGAGCCAACGCTGCGCAGGTAGAGACACTGTCAGCGGAGTTGACCAAGAAACGTGCCGCCGCGATGAGCGCCATGCAGGATTTTGCTACCGCCGCGCCGCCCACCATTAGCGGGGCAGCTAAGCCCCCGCAGCCCGCACCGCCCATCGTGCACAACCCGGGCGAGCCTGCCCACACCCTGAACCCACATGGCCAGCCCCAACGAGACGGCGAACACGACGGCACCGGCCAAGGACGCGGGCACCACGGCGGGGGCGACCACAACGCTGATGACCCCGCAGCGTCCGATCAGCCGCCGGTCGGTGCACCTGCGGCGCCGGGCAACCCCGCTCAGGGGCCGCCGTTGGCCGGTGCGGACTCGAATTCGGCGAGCATGCTGGCCAATGTGGCGGGGATGATCATGGGAGCGGGCACGGGTATGGTCGGACAGGTCACCCATGGCCTGGGCGGCGGCTCGCCGCTCTCGGCGCTGTCGAGCCTGTCCTCGCTGCCTGGCATGGGCGGCGGAATGCCTCAACTGAGCACCCCGGAAATGCCAACGCCTGACGCCGGCGGCGACCCCGGTTCACCGTCCGAGGGGGCCAGCGACTTCGGCAGTGGCGGTACCAGCCCCGCCGGGGGAGCCGGGGACGGCGGGGGAGGCGGTGGCGCTCCGATGTCGAGTTCCAGCCCGGCCGTCGGGCCGTCGGTGGGCACCGGTCTCAGTGTCGGCTCGCCCGCCAGTCCGGGACCCGCCGGGGCAGGGCCCAGCGGGGGCGGGATGGGCATGATCCCGCCGATGATGGGCGGCATGGGCGGCAAACAGGATCAAGACCGCAAATCCGAGGATCGGCGCCGCGTCGTCGAGCGGCCGATGCCCAACACCGAACCCGTCTTCGGTGAAGTCCGCCGCGAGACGCGCCGACGTCGCGACCCAGAGAAGAAGACGTAACCGAATACCCAGGGGAAGGCGTTGCACGGCAACGCATATCGCAGTCAAGGGAGAGAGCACGAATGGCAACGCGAGCTGAGAAGTCCTCAGAGATGATCGACAAATTGCTAGACGCTGTCTACCGGTGGGAGAACAAGGTGGCCGCGTTCACCGCCACCGGCGACCCCGACGATGACATCGTCTTAACCCATGACGGCCGAGGCCGGCTCATCGGCTGCGATATCCGGGCTGGTCTGCAAGAAGAGCTCACCGTCGGTGAGCTCGAGGACGCCATGAACGATGCCATCGCAAAGAATGCGGAACGGACCTACGCGGGAATTCAAGCGATGGCAGCCGAATTCCGCAAGGAATTCGCCCAGATCCCCGAGGAGTTTGCCCAACACCCGGTGGCCGCAGAGTTCGCAGCAGCGCTGCGCGGCGTGGGTTGACGGCCGAGAAATTGGTGCGCTACGCGTCGGCGCAGGCAGTTACCATTTTTCTAGAGCAACAGAGAGGGGCTGAGTCAGATGGCCGCGATCCATAACGACGTCCCCGAACTCGGGTCGACCACCGGGGGGTGGTTTTCTGCCGCACCCACCCAGCCGTCGGTGCACCCGATCTGCACCCCTGGCACTGACCCGCTATCGGTGGCGCTGAGTGCGACAGTCGCCGACTGGCCCGCGGCACATGAAGCCCTGACCGCCAAGAGGGTCACCGACGTCACCGGCGTAGCCACTGCCAACGGCGGTACTGCGGCAATCATGACCGGCAGCGACGAAACCAACGCCGCGCAAATCAGCGGAATCGAGGTCTAGCCACCATGACCGACCAGTACACCTACCCGCCTCCCGTGTCGACCTACCCCGGCCCTGGTGCCACGCCACTCCCACCGCCGACCCCGTCGATGCCGCAGTTCTACCCCGCGCCAGCGCCTCGCAAGCGCAAGGGCGGCCTCATCGCGGCGGTCGTCGGAGGCGCGGCGATAGTTGCGCTCACCGCGGGCGTAGTGGGTGGTCTGATCGGCAACCACATGGCTGGCAATACCGCCGCGTCGGCGCCGCCTGCAGCTACACCGTCAGCACCCACCGCTGAGCAGGTCAACGCCGCAACCGTCGACCTCTGCACCCGCTTCGCCGCCGGTTACCGAGCCATGCCATCACCGCAGAAGAGCAGCGGGGACATCCTTCCGAGCTACAACTATATTTCGGAAGCTTTGAACGCTAATCCTAACGCTGACAACGCTATTCGTGACGCGGTGGCTCAGAGCCTGAAGATGGCTCGCGATCAGATTTCCAACTTTAGCGATCAGCCCAGGGTCGGCGCGATCGAGCCGAGCAAGACGTGGACAGCAGAGGCGGCAAACGCTGTAGACCAACACGCATGGGACTTGTGCAAGGCGTACGGGGGGTAATCCGTGGCTTCTGTAGCAGGGGGAGCTAGCGAGGGAGCGTCTGCGGCAGCGCGGGCAGGTACTCATATCGCGCACCAGCTCTACACCAACGGCGTCGGTGCCATGGCGCAAGCCGGTGCGGCAGCCAAAGAGACGGCCACGGAGCTGGGGAGCGGTGAATTCGGGCAGGCATTGAAGCGGGCCTGGCGACCCGCTGTACATCTACGCGAGTCGTTCGAAAGCATTCACCAATTCCACCAAAGCATGGCTCAAACCCTCGGCGAGGCCGTCGAAACGTCATACGACCACTACCGCCCGCGCTTCGCCGCGGCGCTCACCGGTCAGGCCGGGGATGCCCTTCTAGCCGCTCACGACGCGACCGTCCAGACCTGGAGCGACCACCAGGACAAGCACACCGCGGCGGCCACCGCCGCCGCACAAGCTCTGGGCCACATCAAGGGGCTACAGGGACGGATCGACAACCTCGCCGAAGCTGGCGAGGAAGAATTCAACAAAGCGATCCGCAACCGCGATCCCCTTGCAGCAATGGATGTTTGGACGCGATACAACGGACTCGCTGAAACCTCCACCTCAGACGCCACCACCAAGGCAACAAACGCCATCCAAGCCGCCAACTTCACATTCCCGCTAGACGTGCCAAAGACTCCAGGAACAAAAGACGGCGCCAAAGACGGCAAGGACGGGACGGGACCCGAAGCTAAGCGGACGCCGAAGGATGGGGAAGCATCGCGCACCCCGAAGGACGGTGCCGATCCCGCGTCGGCGGGGACCCCCGCGGATGGAACAACGCCGGAGGCTTCGAGAACGCCCAAAGACCCGGCGGGCACTTCGGGTGCCGAACCGCCAGCAGCCACCTCCGGGACTGCAGGCGATGCCAGCCGGACCTATCGACCGGGCACCGAGGGAACGCCCCCGATGCTCAGCCAGTTGCCGCAGGCGATGAGTGGTGCTGCTAGCGGTGGGGGTGGCGGCAGCGGTGTGGGCGGCGGTGGCTCGGGAATGTCGGGGCTGGGTTCGGCGTTCAAGCCGCCGTCGAGCATGGGGTCGTCGATGCCGACTTCTCCCGCGTCTTCGATGCCCTCGGCGCCTTCTGCACCTTCGATGCCAGCGTCGTCGTCTGCGGCGGCGTCTCCGATGTCGAATGCGGGGTCGAGTTTTCAGTCGGGTTTGGCGTCTGGGATGAGCGCTACCGGTGGTGGAAATGCCTTGTCTAACTTGGCTTCTCCGGTGTCTCAGCAGTCGGTGACGCAGCAGGGACTGCCCGTTCATCAGGTTGGGGGGGTTCCTGCGTTTGGCAGTGGCCCGGCCGGGGTTCCGCTGTCGGCTCCCGGGGGTGATGCTGGCGTTGGGGGATCTGCGGGAGGCTCCTCGACGAGCGGTGGTGGGGCAGCTCCGGGCGGTGGTGGTGCACCGATGATGCCGCCGGCCGCGATGGGTGGTGCGGCGCCGATGGCTCCATATAGTGCCCCGGGGGCCGGTGCGGGCGGGGCCCCTGCTGGTGGTGCTGGTGGTGGCGCCGGGACTGCTCCGGCGACGGCGTCGGGACAGTCCGCGACTGGCGGCTCGGCGGCGCCAGGACCTGTGGTCGCGGGCGGGGCAGGGTCGACGGTGTCGGCTCCCGGAGTCGCTGCGATGACCAATGAGGTCAACCCGGACATGCTGTTGGCGCAGCGCGTGTTGGGCGGTTTGGTTCGCGGATGTGAGGATTGGCCGGCTCCGATCGCGTGGGCTGTTGGCGTGGTGAAGACGCCTGTGGGTTCCCAGGTTGTGATTGCCAGCAGTCTCGGCGGCGGCGCGTATGTGCCCTCGACCGTCTTTCTACCTGCTACGGCGCGTTTGGCTGTCGCAGATCCGGCCTTGCCGTTTGGAATGTCCCAGCGGTGGATGGGTTGCCAGAAGCCGTCGAAGATTCTGTTAGATCACTTCGAGCAACTGAGTAAACGTGTTGCGGGCGTGATGATTTCGGCCATGGTCACGACAGAGTTGTGGCCTCAGGAGCCGGCGGGCGTTGGCGACTTCTTGGGCGTACAGCATCGGCAGGCTCTTAGCATGGTGAGCGTGGCGCCGACGCTCGACGGTGCCCATCAGCACAGGTTGACTGCCCTTGATCCTGGTCTGGCGCAACGTGTCTCGGCCCTCTATCAGGGTGGTCGCGAGGTGGCTTTGTACGCTGCTGCCCAGTTGACGGCGGCCGTCATCCAGGCCGCGGCGCAACCGGATGCGACCGGCGACAAACTGGTTACCGACGATGAGGTCAACATCTTGCAGTCGGTGCAGCGTGGGAGCGCTAATGCCATGTCGTGGAAGCTTTATGACGAGTTGGCCGACCGTCGCTTCGACGGCGCCTTGGTGTCGCCGGATTCACATGCTCCGATCGATCATGATGGCTCGGAACTGACTGAGGCGCTCACCCTGTGGTATCGGCATTACTACCACGCGGGGCGGGTTGTGGAGATGGTTCGGGCGTGGAAGGTGAGCCCGCCGTCGTTAGCCGATATCGCCTATTGCGGTGTTCAGGCAGGTTTCGGGTCTGTGGTGACGTCTATGGTCGGCGCGATCGAGCAGCAGGTTCGCAGCATGCCTGCCTAGCTGCCCCATCGGCGGTTGTTACGAGCCGGTGGCGCAGCCGAACACGCAAGTTGCAGCATTACTGTTCACCGCTGCTTATTTGTGTGTAGACTGCGTGATATTGATTCGTTTGGGCGTTTGGAAGGGGCTGTGGTGGAAGACCTTGCTGAGGGCGAAGCGGCGGTCCCGGATGTTCGCGTGGTCGCCTCGGCAGTGTCGGCGAAGCGCACTGTGGCCGTGGAGGTGGGCGACAACGGGTGTGTTGTGGGCGTTCGTCTGCTCTCCGATGCAGTTCGGCGCTGGGACTCCTACACCCTGGGTGATCGGGTAGTGGCGGTGGCCGATGTGGCACATGACCGCTACTTGTCCAATCAGCCCAACGTCGATGGCCACTATCCAGATGCCAAAGACGTCGCCGCCGCCGAACTCAAGCTGAATTTCTAGAAGGGACGCCACCACAATGTCTAGTGACGACTGGAATCCGATTGGCACCGTGATCGGATCTGTGTTGGGCGGCGCCATCGCCGGGCCAATCTTGGGTCCACTTGCCCCGGTGATCGGCGGCATCATTGGCGGCAACACTGGCGGACACGGAGATGCCCCGCAGGCGCCCCCGCCTCATCCGCCGACGCCGACACCAGGCGGGTCGCAGCTCCCCCCGCCACCGCCTGCACCGGGGCCGCTGCCTCCACCGCCGCAGGGGCCGGCGCCCGGCTCGGGCCAGGCCGCAGAACAGGGCAACGTCGATGCCAACACCGTCGCCGACGTGATCACGCAGCTGCATGAGTTGGACAAAAGCGCGGCCGCAACGATCGATGCGATTCATGCCGCGGGAACGGCTGGTCAACAGCAGCTCGACAACATCGGCAAGGACGTCAACGACAAGATCACCGAGCTCGGCCCGCGACTGGACACACCAACCGGTCAGCAGGAGCTGCGGGACTTCCTGAAGGAGAAGCTGACAGCGGCCAAGAAGGTTCTCGATCAGCAGATCGCTGATGCCGAGGCCAAGGCGCGGCAGACACGCGAGTTGACCGAGAAGTACGGCGGGATCGGCGGTGACGACAGCGGCAAAGGCGGTACCGAGCCAGCCGGCAACAGCGCCGGTGGTGGTGGCGGGGACTCTGGTGGTGGCAGCAGCGCTGCCGATCAGGGCACCGCACCTGCGGCCACGCCAGCGGCCGCGGCGCCTGCTGCAGGGACCTCTCCGCTGGGCCAGGGCATGATGCCGGGGGCCGGGATGATGCCTGCCGGAATGGGGATGCCGCAGATGCCGCAGATGCCATCTTTCGGCGGCGGGATGCCGGGTATGGGCAGCGATCCGCTGAGTGCCTTGAGCGGACTGGGCGGCGGCCAAGGCGGTGCGCGCGACGCCGGGTTCCGCGATGATCAGGGCGCCGGGAACGAGCCGAAGTCTGACTCCCCGGAGTCAAAGTTTCACGACGAGACGAGTTCGGGCGGCGACCAGCCTAAGTCCGGCGCCGAGGGTGCCCAGCAGACCAGTCCGGCCGCGGCCGACACCCCTGCTGCGGTGGGTGCGGCTGGGGATGCGGCGGGCAATCACACTCCCACCGATCCGGCCGCTGCCGAGCCGCCGGCGTCCACGCACGTTGCGCTGCCTGATGGTGGGTCAGCGGAAGCCCGCACGGTGCAGGGCGCTAACGCTGTGAAGGCTGCTCTCGGCGGTGCGCCGGTGGCCGATGCGTGGCACCAGGCTGGTGTGAACGTGCCCCCGCCCGGGACGCCGGTCATTAATCCGATCCCTCCCACCAAGCTGCAGGCCGGCGACGTCGGTGTCTGGCAGGACCATTTAGTGATGGCTTTGGGCAATGGCAAGGTCTTGGTCTCCGGGCAGGTTCAGCCGTTGACGAGTGTGGGGTCGAGCCCAGACTTCCTGGGTTGGATGGATCCCAGTGCCCAATCCGGGAAGCCTGCGCAGCCCGCCCCTGCGGCTACTCCGGTTCCGCCGACACCCCCGGTCACGCCCCCGACGCCACCATCGTCGTCGTAGCGCATCTCAGCGAGGAGCCGAGGTGAGATCCGTGTCGGGCGAAGTGGCGATGACCAGTGGTGATGGCGCTCGCCGTCGGAACGTGTTGTCGACCAACGACGTTCGGGCATATGGGTGGCTGCGGTGAGTGTTGAGGGGTTCGTGCGGGCTGCCGGTGCCGCGATGGGGATGGCTCGGGAAAGTTTTGGCACTGGTGGCGGGGTGGCGTTGGCCCCACCGCCGAGCCTGGGCCCGGTGCCGGATCAAACCGGTGACGGCTCAGGTCAAGCAGCCGATGGGTTCTCCGGCGAGTCGGCTGCGATCGTCAATCACGTTGAGGCACTTGCTGATCACGACGCAGCCGGTCATGGCGACCTACAAGCGGCGGTGGCCTCGGCGGGCGCTTCCCGTGGCCGGATGGATGCGGTGATCGCCGCCGCAGTGGCCGACGTTCAATCAAAAGGCCTGGCGGTCAACACCCCGGCCGGTCAGCAAGCGTTGGTCTCGGCGATCAAACGCCACCTCGAAGACACCAAGTCCACCCTCGATCAGGGCAGCAGCGACGCCGCGACACACGCCGCGGCCGCCGACACGACCGCCGCGGGCTACCAAAGCATCGGACACCCCCCGAACGGGGCCGCGCCGATGATGCCCCAGATGCCGATGATGCCGCAGATGCCCATGGGTGGCGGGATGCCGATGGGCGGCGGAATGCCCATGGGCGCACTCTCGCCTCTGCAGGGTCTGACGAATCTGCTGGGACAGCCGGTATCACCTAGTACGGGGTCGGTGACCGGCTCGGAGGCCGGCGGTCGCAGCGGCTTGGGGGTGGAGAACGGCACCGAGGCTGCCGCGATCCCGGTCGGGGAGGTGAACCTGGCCAAGCAGGGCTTTCCTGGCGGTCCCGACGCCTACCGTCAGTATCTTGGCAAGGCTCTCGACACGATGGGCATCACTGATCCCGTGGCGCGCGCTAACTGGACGCGTGGGCTGATGACGGGGCTAGCTCGAGAATCCGGCTACCACCCCGACGCGGTGAATCTGAGCGACTCAAACGCCCACGGGGCCCGGATGGCCGACGGTGCCCCGGCAGGGGCTTCACGTGGCGGGTTGCAAACGATTCCTGCGACGTTCGCCTCGAACCATCAGCCGGGTACCTCGCGCAACATCTATGACCCGGTCGCCAACATCACCGCGGCGATGAATTATCTGATGCGTCGCTATCACGTGCAGCGCGACGGCTCCAACTTGTCGGTGGTGGGTCAGTTCAATCCCCACCACGCTCCGGGTGGTTACTGATGTGGCTCACAGAAGGTCAGGCGATGGGGGGTGGCTGCGGTGAGTGTTGAGGGGTTCGTGCGGGCTGCCGGTGCCGCGATGGGGATGGCTCGGGAGAGTTTTGGCACTGGTGGCGGGGTGGCGTTGGCCCCACCGCCGGGCCTGGGTCCGGTGCCGGATCAGACCGGTGATGGCTCAGGTCAGGCAGCCGATGGGTTCTCCGGCGAGTCGGCTGCGATCGTCAATCACGTTGAGGCACTTGCTGATCACGACGCGGCAGGTCATGGTGACCTGCAAGCGGCGGTGGCCTCGGCGGGCGCTTCCCGTGGCCGGATGGATGCGGTGATCGCCGCCGCAGTGGCCGATGTTCAGTCAAAAGGCCTGGCGGTCAACACCCCGGCCGGTCAGCAAGCGTTGGTCTCGGCGATCAAACGCCACCTCGAAGACACCAAGTCCACTCTCGATCAGGGCAGCAGCGACGCCGCGACGCACGCCGCGGCCGCCGACACGACCGCCGCGGGCTACCAAAGCATCGGACACCCCCCGAACGGGGCCGCGCCGATGATGCCCCAGATGCCGATGATGCCGCAGATGCCCATGGGTGGCGGGATGCCGATGGGCGGCGGAATGCCCATGGGCGCGATGCCCTTGGCCCCCTTGGGCATGCTCGGCAACTTGCTTGGCGGCGGCGGGTCGGGCCGACCTCAGCAGGGGGTCGGTGCGCAGGCGGGTGGCGGTGCTGGCGTCGACTTCGGTGGGGGCGGTGGCCCGCAGGGTGACCGCATCGTCAAAGCTGCTCTGACGCAGCTGGGCGTTCCGTATGTCTGGGGTGGTACCAAACCGAACGTGGGTTTGGACTGCTCTGGTCTGGTGCAGTACGCCTACAAGCAGGCTGGGATTGCCATTCCGCGCACCACCTATGAGATGACCGACTGGGGTGTACGCGTGAGGCCAGAAGACGCCCGGCCTGGCGATATTTTGTTGTGCAACAAGCAAAACGGCGAATACCAGCATGTGCAGCTGGTCATGAACGATCACCAGACGATCGAGTCACCGAGCCGGGGACAAACGGTGCGGATCGGCAAGTGGCCCTCCGGGGGATTCGAGATCAGACGCGCGGCATAGGCAATTCAAAGGGGATAGGGAGAAATGGCACGACGTGGCGGATTGAATTACGCCTCGCTGGAGCAGGTTTCAGCGTGGCGCTTTCTACGGCATCGCATTTCAGTGGGGATCGGCCGGCGCAACGTGCGTCTGGTACACGATCCATCGAAGAACTCCGCGGCGTCGCTGCTGGTGGGATTTGTGGCGTCGGTGGCCATCGTGGGTGTGTGCGCGATCGTGGCGTTCATCAAGCCGATCGGGCAGATCGGCAAGTCGCAGTTCGTCGAGGCGCGCGGCGGCGGCGGCTTGTACGTCGAGGTGGGGGGAGTGATGCACCCGGTGCTGAATAAGGCATCTGCGCGGCTGATCACCGGCCAGCCCAACGACCCGACGCTGGTGCCGATGAGTGAAATCCTCAAGGCGCCGGTCGGGCCGATTCTCGGTATCCAAGGCGCGCCGGACGATCTGACGGTACGGACTCCGGGGGACACCGGGTGGGCATTGTGCGACCGGCTGGGTTCCCAAGGGTCGCAAGTGGTGCCGAAGGTGACGGTGATCGACGGGTTGGCCGATCTCGGCGATTGGGCGCACCCAATCGATTCTCCTCGGGTGGCGCTGATGACCTACGGTGGCGCAACGTTTCTGGTGACTGATGGGCACCGCTCCGAAATCGATTTGGCCGACAAACCGGTCACGCTGGCGTTGGGGTTGCCGGTCGGTGACCTGCATCCGGCGGCGATGTCGCGGGCGTTGTACGAGGCACTGACGCCGACCGCGCCGGTTCGAGTGCCCACTATCCCAACCCCGGGCGGCCCGGTCAGCTACAGCACCCCCACGCTGCCCCTGGTGTCGGGCAGCGTGATGCGCGTCTCTGATGTCACCGGTGATCCGCAGTTCTTCGTCGCGCTCCCGGCCGGTGTGCAGCGCGTCCCCCAGACGGTGGCCACCATGATCATCAACGCCGCGGTGGTCCCGGGGGGCCAGGTCATCCAGGCCAAGTCGGCAGCTCTGACGGGGATGCCCCAAGCGGTCGGTTTTGATATCTCGGTCTACCCAAAAGACCTGGTGCAGTTGTTGGACAAGGCTGCCGAGCCCGTGACATGTGTGATGTGGCGCAAAACCAACGGCGAACCGCAGGCGCAAGTCAGCACGATCTCGGGGCGGCGACTGCCGATCCCCGTGGGCGACGAGCGGCGCGTGGTGCCGTTCATCAGCGCCGGTGTCAACACCGCCGACGAGGTCTATGTCAGCCCGGACTCGGCCAACTTCGTTCAGGTGACCGGCGTGCAGCCGGATTCCGTGCGAGGCGAGAGCTTGTGGTTCATCGGAAACAATGGCGTGCGCTTTGGGGTGCCGACGATGGGAGGTGGCGGTAACGACCAGAGCCGACAAGCCCTGGGCTTCAATGCCGACACACCCACTCCGGCGCCGTGGTCGGTGATCAAGTGGCTTCCGGCAGGCCCTGCTCTGTCTAAACCTGCCGCGATGGCCCAACACGACAGCTTGATGCCGGATCCGAATGTCGCCGCCTTGCAGGCACCAACGAAGGGACCGGGCCAGTGAGTCGTATCGGATTCATCCGCCAACAAGTCGGCAAACCAGAAGTTCCAGAGTCCGCGGTCGAGCTTCCTGACCCGTGCGAGATCAGCAGGCCGGCACCCAGCAAGCCACCGATGTGGGTGTGGGTGTTGATCTTCGTCGCCGCTGCGGTCGCGCTAATGGTGATGCTGTATCTCTCCGGTGCACGTCAGCTCTCGGGCGGTTCCTTCTTTCTGTTCCCGGTGATGCTGATCTCCATGCTGGGCATTCTGCGAAACCGCATGGGCGGCACGGGAAAGAAGGCGCACGGCAGCGCCATCAACCAGGACCGCGCCGACCATTTGCGTACCCTCGACGAGCAGCGAGCCAAGATCCACGCCGCCGGTCGTGCACAGGCACGCGAGATTTGCTACCACCATCCCGATCCGACTAACGGCTCGTTGGCGACGCTGATCGGCACTGGTCGCATGTGGGAACGCACCCCCAGTGAACGCAATTTCGGGCATGCCCGGCTGGGGTTAGGCGTGACTCGACTCAAAACGAAACTCCAACCGCCGACGAAGGTTCCGCCACCAGAATTTCGAGAGACGGTGACCACCGTCGCGGTGCGGGATCTGCTCATCGCCCAGAACGTCGTCCACGACGTACCTCGGCCCCTTCACTTGTTCGACCAGATGGGGTGGGCGTTCTTCAGTGAGCCGTCGATGCGCTCGACGGTCCAAGGACTGTTGCGGTCGTTGATCTGTCAGGTGTGCGTGTTCCACGGCCCTGATGACGTCAAAATCGCGATCATCTCCGATGATGAGGCGTCATGGGACTGGGCGAAGTGGTTGCCGCACAACGGCGATGATGAGTTGGTCGACGCCTGCGGAGCGGTCCGGCTGATTTTCCCCGACGTGTCGTCCTTCATGGAGCGCTTCGGCGAGTCGTTGACCCATCGTGGTCCTTTCCAACCGCGGCAGGAAGGCAGTCCGATGCCTGACAGCTTCTTGGTCGTGGTAGTTGATCTGCCTGAGGCGGACTGCTCGCCAATACTGGGTGTGCAAGGGCGACTGGGAATTTCGGTCTTGGAGGCGACCAACAACGACCAGAGTGTGCTCGCCAACGGCACCACCGCGTTCTTCATGGCCGCCGACGACAACGGCACCATCAATCTACTCAAGGCCGCTGGTCAGGAGGTTTACTAAATGGTTGCAGTCACCCGGTCGATGCCCACAGGGCTGCGGTTCGCCGCCGAGCCCGACATCATGCCGATCTATGAGGCCGAGGCGCTGGCACGCGCGCTGGCGGCATTCACTCCCACCGACGAGGCCGAATCACTGCTGGCCAAGACGGCTGAGGAGGCCCGGGCCGGACAAGATTTCACCGACGCGCTCGGCATCTACGATCTGCGCATCTGGGACCCTCGGTTGAACTGGAACACCCTCTCACCGGCCAACCGGTTGCGGGTACCCATCGGCAAGGCCCTCGACGGCCGCCTCGTGCACCTGGACATCAAGGAAGGAGCCGAGGATGGTTTCGGACCTCACGGCTCGATGGTTGGACAGACCGGCTCAGGTAAGTCCGAACACCTGATCTCTACGGTGCTCGCCTTGTGCGCGACGCACTCCCCGGAGCAACTTCGTATTCTGTTGGGAGACTTCAAAGGAGAGTCTGCGTTCGGCCCCCTGGAGGATCTCCCGCACTGCGACGGCATCATCTCGAACCTGCAGAAATCGCAGCACAAGCTCGACCGGTTTAAGTTGGTGCTCCGCGGTGAGTTGAAGCGCCGCCAAGAGCTGCTCAACCGCACCGGGTTCGCCAGCGTGCGGCTCTACGAGAAGGCCCGGGCCTCGGGCCGCACTGATCTGGAACCGCTTCCGGCCTTGCTGCTGGTTCTCGACGAATTCTCCCAAATGCTGGACCTGGTGCCGGAAATGGCCAAGGTGATGGACGAGGTGGCCCGTCTGGGTCGGTCGCTGTGGATTCACATCCTCAACGCCAGCCAGCGCATGGAGGTCGGCAAGATGGCCGGCATGATCGCCCAACAGACGTTCGCGATCGGCCTGAAAGTCAAAGACGCCGGCGAGTCCCGTGCCGCGATTGGCTCCACTCGAGCGTGGGAGGAACTGAAAACCGCCCCGCAGGGGTCAGCGTTCCTCGTTGTCGACGGCGAGCACACTCGTTACCGCAGCTTCTATGCCAGCGGACAGTTCATCGCACCGAAGATGAACGCCACAGAACGTGACCGCAGTGAGGGGCACTACCTTCCGGTCACCAAGTTCAGCACCACCGTGGCGCCGTTGCCCGACATCGTGGCCGGCGACAGCAACATCGACCTCGACGAGGATGCGCTCGACACTTCTCCGGACGAGGACGCCCCCACCGTGGCCGAACTGATGGTCGACCGGCTGCGCGAGGCCGCCAGGACACTGCCGCGCGGCCATCGCATGTGGCGTCCCGCGCTCGACGACACCACCACGCTGACACTCGACGTCATCTTGGGGGAGTACTGGGATCGTCCCTGGGACGAGTTCAGCGAGGACTCCGGCCTTGTTGCCGTCTACGGACGAGAAGATGATCCGTTCGAGCACTCCCAAGACGTAGTGGCGCTCTCTCTCATCGACAGCAACGGTGGTGTGGCCGGCGCACCGCAGGCCGGTAAGACAACCGCATTGCGCACCCTGATCATGTCGTTGGCGATGACCAACTCCCCGCAACGGGTGCAGTTCTACGGCATCGACTTCGGTGGCCTCAAACTGCAAAGTGTGGCCGGGCTGCCGCATGTGTGCGGTATCGCGGGCGCTGGCGATGAAGAAAAGATCCAGCGGGTGGTCGCCGAAGTCGAGCGCATCCTGCGCAACCGCAAGCGCGACTGGACGCGGTGGGTCGACCCGGACTCCTCCGACGGCCAGCCGACCGGTCTGGATCTGTCACGCTTCCGGGCCAACAAATTCGGCCCACTCCGACGTCCCGTGCCCGAGGACGGCCACGGTGACGTGTTCCTGGTTGTCGACAACATCACCGCGATCAGGAACGAGCTGCCGCTGATCCATGACCGGATCAACGCACTCTCCGATGGCGCCCTGAACTTCGGCGTGCACGTCATCGTCAGCAACGACAGCTGGCTGGGCATGAAGGCCGAACCGAAGTTAAGTTCCAAGCTGGAGCTGCGCATGGCTAACCACAACGAATCGTTGATGGACCGACCCACAGCTAAGAACGTCCCCGAGGATCAAAAGGGGCGAGGGGTAGTCAAACCCGGCAAGCACATGCTAGTGGCCGTACCCTTCGTTGCCCAGGTCGCCCACGTCGGCGGAGAGGTGGCGGCCACCGAGGCAACGGCTACCGTGGTGGCGGAAAAGTGGGCCCAGCGAGGCTTCGGACCTGCACCGAAGTTGCAGCAACTGCCTGGCGAAGTGGCTTTCACCGACCTGGATCCACTGCCCGACACAGCGCCACGGCACGCGTTGCCGATCGGCATCGGCGAGCGCGACATGTCCACGGCCTGGCTGGATCTCGCGTTGTATCCGCACGCGTTCTGCACCGGCACCACTAAGGCCGGCCGCACCGTGTTCCTACGCACGGTGTGCGCCGCCATCATGGAGAGGTACCGACCGGACGAAGTCCAGGTGATGATGTTCGATCCCGACTTCTCGATCGGCGACGCGTTGGCCGACGAGTACCGCACCGTATGGGAGACCGACCACAGCAGGATCGGTGAGGCGGCCACGCAAATCGCGGCTTTGCTGGAGCGGCGGCGCCCCCCGGCGAACCTAGACCCTCGTCAGCTTCGAGACTGGAAGCCCGTGCGCCCCAAGTGGTTCATCCTCATCGACGATCTCACGATGCTGAGCCCCAATGGACCGTCGACCACAGTGTTGCAGCCGTTGCTGCCAGCGGTCGAGGCAGCCGCACGCCTGGATCTGCACGTCATCGCCTCGGTGACCAGTGAAGGCTGGTATGCCCGCGGCGGTTCGAACAAGCTGATCCAGGCGATGCAGCGCGGCGGTACCTCAGTGCTGGTGCTCGACGGTGACAAAAAAGAGGTCATCATCGACCAGGTCCGGCCCGCCGCCCGGATACCCGGCCGTGGTGAGCTCTACCTCCGCAAGTCCGGCGGCCAGCTCGTCCAAGTCGCCCTCCCTCCTGCGCTGGACTGATCGTGGCCCGAAAATTGGTGTCAGCGGCCCCTCCGGTATCGGCATATTGTGTAGGTAGCAAACGGGGGCACCCGTCCCTAACCGCCCGGCGCTGCATGATTCGTGAACAAGAGACCGTTTACGTGTTCCGTTATCTGCTTCGTCGTGTATAGACTGTCGGCAAAGCAGTGCACGTCCATCGCTAGTGAGGAGTTGACATGAACCCATTCATCCTGATCGAGCCCGAGGCAGTCACCGGAGCCTCGGGCACAGCGGCCGCGTTGTCCGGTGAAGCCGCAGCGCACGGCGGCCAAGCGGCAGCATCGGCGGCCGTGGTGCCTCCGGGGCTGGAAGAAATCAGTGCCGCCAACGCCGCCAAGATCGCTGAGCTGGCCACCCAGGCCTCGGCGGTCATTGAAGCCGGGGCAGCCTTCCATGCCGCCCACGGCGTGGCGATGGGCACGTCGGCGGCCATTGTCAACCTGGCAGATGCGGTGAACTACGCCGCCATCGGCCAGATCATCTGAGTCGGTTCCTGACGGATCACGGGGGATTAAGGCCACACGATGCCGGGTGAATGGGGCGCACTCCCACCAGAGGAGAACAGCGCGGGCTTCTGGTTCGGGCCCGGCGCGTCCAGCTTCGTGGCCGCCGCCGAAAATCTGGTCAGCGTGGCCGCCGGGCTGATCGCAAACCTGGGCGGTCAAGAAGCGATCAACGCCGCCCTGGCGATGTCCTGGCCGGACCCGACGGGGGAACTGGCAGTGCTGGCCAAGGTGCCGTTGATGCTCTGGCAGGCCGCTGCAGCCGGTCAGATCGAAGCGCAGGCCGCCGTGATTCACCAGGTGGCCTTGGCCTTCGAGTCCCTCAAGGCTGCTACCCCCACACCGGGGGAAATTGGGGAGAACCAAGTCGAGCACGGCGTCCTGCAGGCCAATAACTTCATGGGCTTTTTGACACCATTGATCACGGCCAACCGCGCTAACTACAGCCGGATGTGGGTCACCTCGGCGTCGAACAAATACGCCTACGCCTCGGCATCGATGCCGATCCAGGCCCTTCCTCCGTTACCACCGCCACCGCCAGCAACGGCTGGTGCGGGCGCCACACCGTCGATGCCTGCACCGCAGGAGAAGTCCACTGACCTGCTCAGTGGTGGTGGCGAGCAGGCCATGAATGCGTTCATGGGGCCTCTTGGCCAGGTCAGCAGCATGGCCGGTCAGCTGGGGCAGGGTGGTCCGTTCGGTAACTTGGCCCAGCTGCCGCAGCAGGGCATGCAACCACTGATGCAGCTGCTGCAAGCAGGTGGCATGGGCGGAAACCCGGCCGATGCGTTGTCGGCGGCCACCTCTGCGGACTGGCTGACGGCCACCCCCGCGGCCGGGGGGCCGGTGGCAGCGAACCTCGTCGGTGCAGGCGGCGGCGGGGCGGGGGCGGTATCGGTGGCTTGGGGGCGCTTCGCGGGCCGGCCAGTTTCGGCTCTACCCCGGCGATCAATGCGGCGTCCTCCACACCGGAGTCCGCTTTATCGCGTGTCAACGAAGCTCGTTTGGCCTCCGGCGCTCAAGTCAGCGGCGCCGGCATGGGCAGCAGCGGAGCCATGATGGGTCCGATGGCTCATGCCGCCGGCGAGCAGAACAAAGAGGAAGGCAAGCGCAAGAGCACGCCACTGACCTCGCTAGCGACGCTCTACCGGGCGCCGTCGGCGGTGCCGGTGATCACCGGTGGTGGGGGGCGGTCTTCCGACCGGGGGAGGGGGGCGTCGACCGAACCACGTGACCCTGACCGTTACGCCCGCTGCGGCACACCCGCCGACCGTGGGCTCACCAAAATTCGAAACATCCATTGTCTGAAAGGACCCTTTCCATGTCACAACCCATTCACGGCGACCTCGAGGCCATCGGTCGGGATGCCGGGAGCCTGCAGGAGATCTCCGACCAGCAGGCCGCCATCATGAAAACCCTCGGCGCCACGATGGAGGCGCTCGCCCCGGCCATGAAGGGTGGGGCCGGAACGGCGATGCAGAACGTCGGCGAGCAGCTGCAGCACCAGGGCCAGCAGTTCGCCACGGCTTTCGCTGATCACTCGCACAAGATGAACAACAACGCGTCCATCCTGTCCAACGCGGACGAGTCGAACACCTCGATGATCAACGGCATCAGCAGCTTGATCGTCTAAGCCACCCACCCCAACCCAGCCAGAAATCACTCGAAAGGACTTTGCAATGTCAGGAGTCATTCACTACGCGACCCCACAGATCGCGGAAGCGGCAGAACAGATCGCGCAGGCTGCCACGCAGACCGAGCAGAACCATCAGCATTCGCTGCAGACGGTGAACGCCAACGCCGACAACTTCGGTGGCCGCGGCTCGGATGCCTTCCAGCACGTCATCGCCACGCTCAACCAGCAGTACGCCCAGAGCAAGGAGACCATCGCTCGGGCTGGCATCGTGCTGACGCACTGCAACGACGGTATGACCGACGCCGACGGTACTTCGGCGGCCCAGTACTGAGCTGCGCCGGCTAGAACCCTTAGCCAACCCCTGCGGCCCGGCGAAGGGCTGGACACGCCATAGCGTGAACCAGCCTGCTGCCGGGCCGCAGTGGCGAGAACGAGCTCTCGACAACAACACTCAAGCAGAGGCTGGCCCACCGTGACCCGACCACCGTCGTTCATCAAGCGCCCTCCACCGCCCGCGCCGGGCCCCCAAACGATCAGCGCGATCGACACCACCCGGGAGGGCGTGTGGCTGCTCCAGGCGCTATGCGGCATCGAACAGCTACCCGCCGCGATGCTCTTGCGGCCCTATGTGTCGGCTGGCGGCCGACCTAGCGGCCACCCTGGCATCGACATCCTGCGGGAGGCCGGCGCCATTGTCGACGACGGCGACACCGTGCACCCAACGGTCGCGCGCTGGCTCGAAACGCTGGCCTCTCCTGACATTGCGCTCACTGTTGACGTCAAGCGTCCCGGAGTCGAGTTCATGCGGATGGTGATCGCCCGCCGCGGCAAGTCCCACGCAGCAATCTCGCGCAGCGGCCCAGACGTCGCCGAAGACATCACCATCGAAGAGGTAGCCGCCCCGCCATCGTTGCGCGCCCTGTTCGAGCGGATCATGGCGCTGTGCGATCGAGGACGAGGCCCGGTCGAACCGGCGCCGCTGACGCCGGTGACGGTGCGCACCGCCGACCTCGTCGACAGTTTCGCCAAGATCGTGGCCGGCGACCACACCCCGGCCACGGCGCTGGCCGCGCTAAGCCTCAACGCCGATCAACGCCGTATCTTGACCTTGGCGGCCGACCAGCCGCTGATGGAAGTCAGCTTCGCGTTGACCATTCACGACGCCCGAGGAGAGCACGTGGCGTTGGCCTCGGCTGCGGTCACCGACACCGTCGAGGGGCGCATCGTGACAGGTCCGATCCTCGGTGAGGACCGCACATGGTGGACGCAGATCGTCCCGGGCACCCCCGACGCGGGCGGCAGTGCCCTACGAGGACTAGTGGCCACCGTGGGCACTACCTGGGAAGGACACTCCCGATTCAAATAAAAACACAATTCATGTGTTCACGTACTGCGTTGATTGCCTTAGTTGTGTTATTTTCGGAGAAGGACCTTTTTGGGGGCGTCGGGGCTAGGCCCCGACACGACGTTTGGGAGAACAAATGACCGAGTCCAGCAACGAGAACGACTTCTACAGTCAATATGTGGGCGAGGGGTCGAGCCCGACGCCGCCCCCATGGCACAGCGAGGCTGCCGACGAGGATGCACCGGCCACCTCCTCGCCGCTTGATCCACTGGGCGGGCCACCCCCGCCAGCAACCAGCACCTCGCCATCGCTGGAACCGCCCTCCTACACGCCGCCCCCGCCGGCGACGGAAACTGTTGCGCCCCTTGACTCTGAGGGTCATACGCAGATCGTTGATCGCGACCAGATGCGCCGCGAGATGGAGGCGTTGCGCAACGCCGATTCGCCACGCAGCGCCGAGCCCGCGGCCCCAGAAGAGACCACGACGGCGTACTACGGTGCGCCGGCTCCGCGGGTATGGGATCGAGCCACCCAAGACCCTGAGGGGGGACGCCACAACGCACCCCCGCCGCCCCAACGCAACTTCAGCGCCCCGCCCCCGCCGGCGGCACCGTACGGGCCACCACCTCAAGAAGGCTTGTTCGGTGGTCCGCAAGCCGGGATTCCGCGCCAGGCCGCGCCCCCGCCGCCCGGGTACCGGCCTCCGGCAGGGGACGACGGTCGCCACGTCGCCCGGGTGGAGAACGATCCGTTCGCCTCGGTCGGCGCCATGCGAGCCCAAATCCACGAGGGCCAGGTGGCCGCACCCTACAAGCCAGTGCCCGAAACTGGTTGGCGCCACGGCGTTTACAAGATGACCCGCATCAACCTGGGGTTGTCGGCCAAGGAAGCCCATTGGAACGACCTGCGCCGACGACTCAAGGTCAACTTGCGGGGCAAATACGTCATCGCCGTGATGCAGTCCAAGGGAGGGGTCAACAAGACCAGCACCACCGTGCTGCTCGGCGCGGCGTTGTCGAAGTATCGCGACGAGAAGATCGTCGCCATCGATGCCAACCCAGCCAACGGCAACCTCGCCCGCCGCATCGACGAACCATCTACCATGTCGTGGCGCGGACTCAACAGTGACCGTAACTTGCGTGATTACAGCGACTTTCGTGAATATCTCGGCAAAGACAACCATTCCGGGCTGGAAGTCTTGGGCAGCGACAAGGGCCGCACGCCCATGACCGGGGCTGACCTGATCACCGCGTGGTCCAAACTGCAGGTGCAGTACCCCATCGCCATCGTGGACTGCGGCAACCAGCTCGACGACGACCTCACCCATGCTCTGCTCGAGCACATTCGGGTCGACGCGATCGTCGTGCCGTCCACCACGCGCCTTGACGGCGCCCAGGGCGCGGCCGACACGTTGAACTGGCTGCTGGAAAGCGGCTACCCGCACCTGGTGCGCGAAGCGGTGGTGATCGTCAGCAACATCAATAAGGTCAACGCCAGCGCCCAGGTCAAGCAGCTTCATGCCGACTTCGAACGCACGGTTCGCTCGGTGCACACGGTCGACTTCGACCCACACCTGAGCGACGCCGTACCGATCGAGTTTGACCGGCTCCAGCCCGAAACCGCCCTGCGCTACATCGAGGCCGCCGCGTCGCTGGCCGACGGTTTCGCCCGCGCCACCGACCGCGACCCTGGTGCCCGCCAGCAGCGCATCACCGGAGTACCCGAGGGGCAACCCCGCCCTCCACAGGGCGGTGGTTACCCCGGGGCGTGGCCGGCGGCTAACAACAGTCAAGGGTGGAGCCCCCGCCCGTGACCACGATGTCAGAGCGCACCGGCGTCGCGCCGGCCGCCCAGGCCCGGATCCGCGAGCAAGTCCGGGTAGCGGTGCTGTTTGGGGATCGACAGACCGATCTCGTACTGCCAGCCACCGAGGCGGTGGCCACCGTCGTCAACGAGGTTCTGGCCCAAGTGGTCACCACCGATGGCGAGGTTCGGGGTCCCGATGACAACGATCTGATCGTCCCCGGCACGGTGACCCTCAAACGCGTGGGCGGTGCTGCCCTGACCCGGGGTCAGTCGCTGCGTGAACAGGGCATCACCGACGGCAGTCTGCTCATCTTGGAGGCTGACGACGCCGAGGTGTCGTTCACCGAGGTGATCGAAAACGCCTCTTCGGCCATCGCTCATTTCAACGCCCAGCGCTTCAAATCAGTCACGCCGCAAACAGCGCTGAACGTCGCCGCGGTGACCGCCGCGGCCGCGGCGGTGATTGTCTGCGGACTACTGCTGCGCGTGTGGCAGCTCAACCACGCTGCCGGCGCCTACTGGCCGGTGGTTGCCCCGGCGACGGCCGGGGGGCTGGCGGTGATCCTGTTTTTTGGTGGCGCCGCCGCATGGTGGCGTCAGCACATCGCCGCGATGGCCTACGGCCTGTGGGCGGGAGCGTTGGCGGCCACCGCCGTCGCGGGCTACACCGCCGTCCCGGGACCAGCGAACTCCTGGCACGTCGTGCTCGCCGCGGCGCTGACCATGGTGGCTGCGGTCGCACTGTGGGCGCTGTCCCCAGCCCCGCCGCGAGTGTTGGCTTGGCTGACCTTGGTCTGCCTGGGTGCCGCCCTGCTGGGTGTCCTGCACGCCGTGGGAATACAGATGCACTATCTATGGATCGGCACCATGGTGGTGGCGCTGGTCGTGCTCAAAAAAGTCGAGTCGCTGTCGGGCCTACTCGCCCGCGTGCCCATGCCCAGCTTCCCGACCGTCACCGGCAAGCTGGTCTTCGACGACGCCGAAGGAATCGCCGCCGAAGCGCTGGTGGCCGCCGAAACCGAAGGCACACCCAGCGTCGAGGAACTCAAACGCGCCGCCGAAGCCGCCAACGGCTACCTGCAAGCCATCGTTGCCGCGGTGGCACCGTTCTTCATCGCCGGTGCTGCCGGGATCGTGACACCCGGACAGGGACGCTGGATTCTGGGTACCGCCTTCGTGTTGGGCGTCGCCGCGATCCTCGTCCTCGGCGGGCGCGCCCTGGAAGACCGGGCGGCAGCGGTCACCGTCGTAGCAACGGCGCTGGCGATGACGGCCGCCCTGGGCTTGAGATATGCGCTGTCGAGCCATAATCCGACCATCAGCCTGATCATCGGCGCGCTCATCATTGCCCTGGGCCTGGCGGCGCTGGTCATCGCGGCCGTCGTCCCGCAGCGCCCGTTCTCCGCGCCGTTCCGCAAGTTGGTGGAGTGGCTGGAATACCTCTTGCAATTCTTGGTGTTCCCGCTGAGCTTGTGGCTGCTCAACATTTACTTCCTGGCCAGGACGGCGTTGTCATGACCAGCGTGTGGACCCAGCGCGGGGTGTGCGCTGCCGCGGTGAGCATGTTGGTGATGATGGCTCCGCTCAGCACGGGCGTCGCCGGAGCGATCTCACCGCCGGTGATCGACCCGGGCGCGGTCCCTAACCCGCTTCCGCTGGGCCCGGGTGAACCGCTGCGCCAGGAGCATCAGTGCATTCCCTCAGGTCTGATGCCCGACACTGATCTCGGTGCCCCGACCGCAGCACAAGCATTCATGGACCTGCCCGCCCTGTGGCAATCCGCTGGGCGCGGAGCGGGCCAGACCATCGCCATGGTCGACACCGGAGTCAATGTGTCACCACGGCTGGCACACATTCACGGCGGCGGCGACTACGTGGACGAAGCGGCAAATGGGCTGCAGGACTGCGACTCTCACGGCACGGTAGTAGCGAGCATCCTGGGTGCGCAGCCCTCGCAGACCGACGGCTTGGTCGGCGTCGTTCCTGACGCCGACATTATCTCCATCCGTCAATCCTCAGAAGCGTGGGTGCCGGCCAACCCGAGCTCGGCTGACGTGGAGGCCGACCGGCGCGCCGGAACGGTCGCCTCCTTGGCCAAAGCCATTGTGCTGGCTGCCAATACCGGCGCCAGGGTGATGAACATTTCCATCGTCAGCTGTATCCCGGTCCTCAAGCCGGTCGATCAGACCACCCTGGGGGCGGCAGTGCGTTACGCCGCGGTGGACAAAGACATCGTCATCGTCGCCGCGGGCGGCAACCTCGGCGGGGCGGGCTGCGCCCAGAACCCCGACATCGACGCCACCAGCGCCAAAGACCCCCGCAACTGGAACGGTGTCGTCACCATCTCCACCCCGGCATGGTTCTCCCAGTATGTGCTCTCGGTCAGCGCCACCGACGGCAGCGGCCAGCCTGCCGTGGACACCAACCACCGAGAGATCAGTCTGTCCGGGCCATGGATCGGTGTTGCAGCCCCGGGAGTGTTCATCGAAGGACTCGATGACAAAGGCGGGGTCATCAACGCCACCTTCGACGCAAACGCCGGCGTGCTACGACCGATCAACGGCACCTCATTCGCCGCGCCCTACGTGACCGGCCTGGCAGCGCTAGTCCGCGCCAAATACCCCAATCTCACTGCGGCGCAAGTCATCCAGCGCATCGAGGCGACTGCCCACTCGCCGGCCGCGTCACCACAGGACATCGCCGGGGGCGCGGTGGTCGACAACCGCATGGGATACGGGGCCATCGACCCGGTGGCCGCACTCAACGACGACGTGCCCCTCGGTCCGGCTCTCCCGGCCGAACACCTCACCCGGCCTCTGCACCCGCCGCCACCACCCCCGCCCCCGGACCATCGGCCCATGATCGTCGCCCTCGCGGGCGCCGGCGGCGCGATCGGAATCCTGGTGGCCCTGTTCTTCATCGCCAAAGTCTCTCGGAGGCGGCAGGTATGACACTAGTTGAGCTCACCGACCCGGCGGCCTACGCCGATCACGAGCCACAACGCACGCCGGGGGAGCGGCTGCCCCGCTGGCAATTTCACCTGCCTCTGCGCCGAGCGATCATCGCCGAAGTCGCGGCGGCGATAGCGGTGGCGCCCTTCGCCGCCCGGATGCCGTGGTGGGCGCTGATACCAATCGCGGTACTGGTGTTTGCGGCAGTGGGTCTGATGTATCGCGGGGCGACCGGCTGGACCTGGCTCACCCGTGCGCGCAACGTGCGGCGAGCTCGCCGCCGCACGTCGGTCCAGCAGGCGCGCGCGGCACTGCCCGTGCCGTTCGAGGCTGAATTGCCCGGCGTGGGCCCCGGTGGGCTGCTGTGGGACGGCGAGTACGCGATCACCATGATCGCGCTGCACGGACGCCAGTACGCACCCACGGTGCTGGTCTCCGAAGGCGCCGAGTCGATCGACACGGTGCCGCTGGCTGTATGCGGCGCACTACTGCAACAATTCGGCGGCCTGGAACTGCATTCGATCGACATCCTGAGCATCGGTACCCGCACCGCTCAAGACGGCCGATTCACGCACCGCTACGAGGAAACCGTCGCCGATCGGGCGGCGGTCGGTGAGCGTCGCACCTGGCTGGTACTACGGCTGCGGCCGACCGCGTGCCTGGACGCCATGCTCTACCGGCGCAGCGTCGGAGAAGCCATCGAAGCGGCCACCGAACGGATCCGCCAAGCCGCTGCCCGCGCCGGGTGCCGCGCGGTCACCTGTAGCCCCGAGCAGCTCCGTGCTGCCACGGCCACTCTGCTGGTCGGCCATGACCTCGCCGACTACCAGGAACGGTGGACCGACCTGCGCGTCGGTGACGACTACGTGACCCCTTACCGGATGTCAGGCGTTGATCTGAGCACTCGTGTCCTCAACGATGTGTGGACCATCCGGGCCACCAAAGCCGTTGTGCTGGTCCGCATGACACGACACGTTGAGACCGGTGAACTGATGGTCGGGGCGCTAGTGCGGGTGCACACTCCGGCACACCTGACCCACCCACCGCTGTCGACCCTGCAGACCGTGCCCGGTGAGGCCTTTGAGTCCCTCGCAGCAACCCTGCCGCTGGGTGATCGCTCGTTGAGCGTGCCGCTGTCGATGCGCCCCCTGCAGAGCGCACCGCTTCCGGTGCAGGTAGGACCGACCGGGTTCTTGCACGGGATGGCCGAGTTGTCAGGCGTACCGCTGCTGCTCAATTGGACCGACCCACTCAAATTCGTGCGCGTGGCCATCGCCGCGGATCTCGATGTCGTCCAAGCCTTGGTGCTGCGCGCGACCTCGGCCGGGGCAACCGCGGAAATTCACACCGTGCGCCCCAACCGGTGGCTGCCGATCTGCGACGACATTCGCATCAGTATGGCCCGCAATCAGGAACGGTCCAAGGCTGCGACAGTCATCGTGGCCGACGGTCCGCAACCTCAGCAGGTGTTGCGTGAGAGCGGGGAACGCGGACACGCGTTGCTGTCAGTCATGCGCCCTGACGAAGCGCTCCCTGAGGACGCCGACATCCGCATCCGCCAAGTCGGACCCAACCACATCACCGTGGAGACCCCGGCACGGCCGCGACCCATGACCCTGGCAATCATCCGCCCGCGCAACGAGGCGCACACCCTGACCCACCTTCTGCAACCGTCCAGGAGTCGACGCCGATGAGTCAGCGCAGTACCGAAGCCCTGCGGGCGGGCATGAAGACCCTGAAAACCAACCCGCGCCGTGCACTAGAGGTTTTGAAGCTGGCGACCGACGACGACCCGGGCATGGCCGATGCCTGGCTGGGACGCATGGCTGCCGGTGACCGCTCACCAGCGACGATCGCTCGACTGGCCGATGCCCGCGAGCGCCTTGGCATGGACTTGCGTACCTGCGGTTCTGAGCTTCGCGTGATCGACCTGGACGTCACCTTCGACATCGAATATTTGCGCTGGCGAATCGAGGACGCCACCACCGCGCAGCTGGCCTACATCGGCATCCTGCTCGCCGACCGTAACTACGCCGAGGCCAACACGCGTCTGGCTGGGCTAGGAACCGACCCCAAGGTCCAATACACCCGTGGCGTCTTGATGCAGATGACCGAGCGGTGGCCCGATGTCCTGGCCGCCGTCGCCGGTCGGGAGGCCTGGTTCACCGATGCCCTTCTCAGCAGGGGCGCCGCCCTGCTCGAAGCGAAGGCCGCCGCGCACCTGGGTATGTGGGAGCGTGCCGGCGCCGCGCTGGAGGTTGCCTGCGACAACACGTATGGCCCCGACCTGATTACCCGCGACGCCACATTCCAGCGAGCCCTCATCGCTCGAGCCCAAGGAGACGACGACACCGCGCGCCAGACACTCGGAGATGTCGCCATGCGGTGGCCCGACTTCGAGCTGACCCGGAAAGCGTTGGCGGATCCGACGTTCGGAATCAAAGTGGTCGACCACGCCACCATCGACACCCGCGTCGACCCGTGGGACCCGACGACCGGGCGCACCCCAGAGCAACGCCAGGACGACCAACACGCCTCCGAGGCCCGCAAAGACCTCGCCGACGCCGAAGCAACCCTCAAAGCGATGATCGGCCTCGACGAAGTCAAGCAGCAGGTCCGCCAACTCAAGGCAACGACCGTCGCTCGGATCCTGCGAGAGCGCAAGGGACACACCAGCACCGCAGTCACCAACCATCTGCTGATGATGGGCCCTCCCGGGGTCGGCAAGACCGAAGTCGCCCGGGTGATCGCGAAAACCTTTTGCGGACTGGGCATTCTGCCCGACCGGGACGTGCTGGAAACCAGCAAGGAAGCCTTGGCGGGTCAGTTCGTTGGCTCGGTCGAAACCCAGACGCGTGAATTCCTCGCCAGCGCAATCGGAAAGACCGTCTTCTTCGATGAGTTCGGCGAGCTCCTGCACGGCGGCTACGCGGGCGGCGACCCCATCGGCCAAGCCATCGTCGCGGCGATCGTCCCGTGGATGGAAAACAACCGCGATAAGGCGGTGTTCATCGCCGCAGGCTATCCACGTGGATGTCAGAAGGTCATCGACTCCAACGCCGGCTTACAAGGCCGCTTCGCCACCACCATCCAATTCAGCTCCTACCCCCCGGACAAACTGATCGCCATCGCGCGCGCCATCCTGGCCCGGGGCAGCAACATCGTAGAGCCCGGCGCCCTGGAAGACGTCCTCCTGGAACCATTTACACGGTTCTACAACGAGACAAAAGTCAACGCCGACGGCGACACCGTCCGCGCGATCGACGACCTCAACAACGGGCGATTTGTGCGCAACATCCTGGAGAAAGCGCAGATCGTGCGCGACGTCCGCGTCCTAGACACAGTGGGGCTCGATGAACTCGACCTCAGCGACACCACACTCGGCGATTCCATCGCCGAAAACGACCTGCTTTTGATCACTCGGGAGGATCTGTGGAACGGG
The DNA here is from genome assembly GCF_000559085.1 of Mycolicibacterium aromaticivorans JS19b1 = JCM 16368. Taxonomy (NCBI): domain Bacteria; kingdom Bacillati; phylum Actinomycetota; class Actinomycetes; order Mycobacteriales; family Mycobacteriaceae; genus Mycobacterium; species Mycolicibacterium aromaticivorans. The sequence continues at coordinate 157,264 of NZ_JALN02000003.1, forward strand.
CTGCAGCAGGCCACCCCGCCCGCCTTCCGCACTCGCGCCGCGCCGTAACCGCCTGTCGGCGCACGCAATCGATTTTTGCTGCGTGGTTTTCGTGCGGCGGCAGGGGCTGCGGCACCCGTCGCCGGTGAGGGCGGCGGACGTGTCGGGATCAGTCGTTCACGGGCAAGCAGGGAGATGCAGAAGGTTGTTTTGGAGCTTGTTGTCGGCCGCGGTCGTCAGGTAAAGGCCCCGGTAGCCGGTTCGGGCATTTGGGTTAAAGGGCACCGCCGCTGGGTCGGTTCGGTTGTGCCAGTCACCGACGCGGACTGCCGCGGTGCTGCCGTCGGGTGCGACGGTGCGGAATTCATGAGTTCCGTTGAGAATCATCGAGATAACCTGTGCGGTAGATAGGGTCCATGGCTGTCCATTGCGGACCCCGCCGACGGCATAGACATACCGCGGCTTATTGAACTGGCGTCCGTAACGTGCGCACGTGATGTCCCACCGTTCGGGCGCAGGCCGTGGGATGACGCGCTGTCCGACAGTCGTAGGCCCCACCCAACGCATACCGCCGTCCCAGTCATATTGGATGAACTCGTGAAACCACTTCGCACCTCGTTGCCATGCGAAGACATGGAGGGCGCCGGTGCGATCTCCGACGCGCTCCCCGTTGTCCTGGAGAAGCGCAACCTCGTCATAGACCTCGGTTCCCACAGCGCCCTGGTAGTTCCATGTCAAGCCGGTGTTGTTATTGCGGACGTAATAGGCGAATCCGCCTGCAGCGAGTGGCGCCACGAGTTCGTAGTTGCCATGCTTTGCGGGCGCGAAGATGAAGAACCCTCGACGGTAATTGCGATCACTCTGGATAACAGCGGGACGACCCCTGACCCCGTTTCCGATGACGTCCTCGCGCTCCCACACCCGCATTGTCGAGCCGGCTGTCGCGCCCGCCTGACCGCCGCCACCGACGAAATAGCTGGGAGTCGTCTGCCTCACGGTCAGCGACCCGTCTACCTTGCACGCTGCAAGGACGGCCTGCGCGTTGCCCGCTTCATCAAAGTCGTTTCGGGTGTCGCCGACTGTACCGAGTGCCCACCCCAAACCGTCGTAATCTCCAGTCACGGGATCTCCTCCATAGACGTTGATCCCGGTCTCGTTCGGGCGCAGCTGCAGTAGCTTGTCGCCGTTATCCCACTGATGCGTTGTCGTGGAATTGCGCTGGTAGATCCGTAAGCCCTCACCCCCATAGCTCGACGCCAGGATGTAATCCGGCTCAGGAGTGTCTTCATCAAGGATGTGGTGTCGGCCGAAAGCAATGCCGCGGAACCGCTCGACCGCATGACCGCGGTCACTGCGCGGTCGGGATAAGTCAGTTCCGAAAGTCCATTTCAAGCTTTTACTATCGCGCCACCAAATCTCGATGTCGCCGGCCGCTGTCACCGCGGCCAGTTCGAAATTTCCGTGGCTACCACCCTTTGACTTGAAGCGACTCTGGTAGGCCGCCACGCTGGTGAGCGGCCTACCAGCGATGACTACCGGACCGTTCCACTTCACACCGTCATGCCAGAACTGAGCAAAACCACCGTCAGGCCATGGCAAGTAGACTTCGAAATTGCTGTGCCAGGTGCCATAGGTGCTCTGAAACCCGAAACCCGAGCTGTAACCGATCTGCCCCATTCTGACCCCCCGTCAGTGTTTTCAGGACAGACGAATTTTACAGAAAGTACGCCCCCGGAGTAGCTCTCCGAGAGGTGCTTGGTTACCGCCCGCAGCTGATGTCATAGCTGGCGCGCACAGGCTGACGCTCTCGTTGGGTCCGCAGGTAATCACGCAGCCACGCTTGTTGGTCGTCCGACAACGCTTTCAGCTCCTCATCAGTGTGAATGCTGTCCGCCCCACAGCTATTCGGTCGCCCGTCGAGGGCCAATCCCTCGTGAAGGAAGAAGCGCGCCGCCACCACCTCAGGTTGGCTGGCCGATGGGTCCAGCAGCGTGGTGGCGGCGCTGTCGATCGCTGATCGAGCGTATTGGCTTCGGCGCTCCTGATCTCCGTGCTCAGCGGCGTCGCGGGCGGCGAGAATCTCACGGCGCGCGTCGTCGAGAGCATCGCGGGCTGTCGGTTCGGTACGCATAGCCAGCCTCCCAATGAATCAATACGTGTACAGTAGCACGTTCACGTATTGATTTTACTGCGCTTCTATGCAACGGTGCATAGATGGCGTCACGGGTGCCGGTGCAGCGGGAGGAGGTCATCGCGATGAGCGCCGAAGTCAGCACGCCAGAACCTGGCTCGTGGTTTCAGAAACTGCGCAGCCGGCGCCCGCATCAGGTGATTCGCTGCGCACGCGGTGAATACCTGCGTCGGTGGTTCCTGGTGCCCCAAAACCGGTTCGTGAACGTGTATTTGCATAAATTCGTCGGGTCCGATGACCCGACGGCACTCCACAATCATCCCTGGCGCTTTCTGAGCCTCGTGCTTTCAGGTGCCTACGTCGAAGTCACCGAGCACGGCACGCAACGTCGTAGCCCATTCAGCGTTGCCTACAGACCGGCACATCACCGTCACCGAATCCAGCTGATCCGCGACCAGGACGGCGAACGCCCCTGTCTGAGTGTCGTCATCACTGGTGCGCATCAACAGGGCTGGGGGTTCTTCTGCCCCCGCCCCGACGGGCGCTGGCGCTTCATCCCCTGGGGCGACTTCACCGCTGGTGGATGCGGCGACAACGCCACAGCATCCGACCACCGCAGCGACGCGGTAAGGCGACGGTCATCGTGACCATTTGGAGAGAGGACCCCCAGTGACGTATGTGCCGCCAGAGACACCGTATTGCGGTTTCATGCGTCGGTTCGTCAAAGGCCGTGAGCAGCTGTTCGTTCCGCGTACCGCCGCGCATTGTCTGATCAGTGCCCCCACCGAGTCGGGCAAATCTCGCCGGCTGCTGGCGCCGGCGAGCGCGCTGTGGGGCGGCCCGGTCGTGCAGGTGTCGTCCAAGGACGACGTGATGCAGCTGACGATGGAGCGCCGGTTCGGGCCGAAAGCGGTCATCGATTTCCGGCCGATCATCGACCCGTTCTACCCGCTCGGAGTCGAGCCGATGGTGTACGACCCGACCACCACCATTGAAACCCCGTACGAGGCGCTGACCGTCGCTGAGACCATCATGCAGATGGCGACCGTCGGCATCGGCTCTGGCGCAGATCAGGTCTCCGACGGTGGCGTGTGGGAGTCGCAAGCCGCGGGTCCGCTGGCGGCCTTCCTGTATGCGGCGTCCCCCAACGGCAACGGGAAGGGGATGGAGTGGGTCCTCAAAGCCGTCGACAATCTCGAAGTCACCGAAGACGCTGCACGGCAACCGAGCTGGGTTCAAGCCGCCGCCCTCTGCAGCAGGTTTGAGGTGCTGGCGATCGGCATGACGCGCATACTGGGAATGGAACCGCGGCAACGCGACTCGGTGGCCATCACGATGCGCAAAGCCATTACCCCCTGGCTGCGGACCTCGCTGATGATGGCCGGCGGCGCTGACTTCGTCCGGGTGTTCGACGCGTCGTTCCTGGATGATCCCAGCGCGACCCTATTCGTCTTGGCACCGGCTGACGGCACCGTCGCCGGCGCGGCCGTGACGTTGATCGACTCCCTGATTCGGCGCTGGCGCGAGAAGACGTCACGGCGCGAGCAGATGCATCGCCTGTTGTTGGCGATCGACGAATTGCCCAACACTGCACCCTTGCCCGACCTGCGTCGCATCGTGGGGGAGGGCCGCGGCCTGGGAATCAACCTGCTCGCCGTGGTGCAGGCATCGGCCCAAAACGACACGGTCTACGGCCAGGTCTATGCCCAAGAACTCCGCGAGATATTCCCGGCCAACATCATCATGTTCAGCGCACACGAAGAGGCTTTGCTCGCACGCACTGAAGACTGGTCGGGGCTAACATTCCGACGCACCGAAAGCTACGGCCAGGCCGACGGACACAAGTCACTGAGCACCGATTTCGGGCCGGTGCTGAGGTGGCAGGAATTACTGCCCCCCGACCCAGAGCATGCGCGACTTCTGTTGCGCGGTGGGCTCGGCCACTGTGTTGAGATTCCAGACTGGACCCGCTTCAAGGCCTACTACGACCAAGCCAGCGCAGCGCTGGTCGCACGCGCGGGATATCCAGCGCTCACCGCGGGCACGGCACCCAAAGTGGGAGCTGGCAAACGCTGGCTTCAGCGCCTATCTGGTAGCTGATCCTACGCCACCTCCGGTCACACCGCCAGCCCTGACAGGACAGCGCATGAGCATCATCTGCAAGCTTGGCACCGCCGCCGTCGTAGTGGCCATCGCTGCCACCGGTTGCAACCATCCACCCCAAATCGGAGCACCGCACACACCTGACCGTGCCGCAGTGGTCGACCCGCAGTACACGCTCATTCAGGAACCCGAGGCGGGATACGCGCCGATCACCTCGCTGATCGACGGGGCAAGCAAGTCGGTGCGGATGACCATGTATGCGCTCAACGACCCCGCCATCGAGCAGGCGCTGATCAATGCTCACACCCGGCGCGGCGTGGCAACGACGGTGGTACTGGATCGCGCCTATCACGGACAGCGCACCAACCAATCGGCCTACGATTACTTGACGTCCGCTGGCGTTGACGTCATCTGGGCGCCAGCTGCGACGATCGTCCACGAAAAGGCCATCGTCATCGACGACGCCACGGCGATCGTGAGCACCGCCAATCTCACCGCGCAGTACTACGCCACAGGCCGTGATGCCCTGGTCGTCACCAGCAATCCCGCACAGGTGTCGGCTATTGCCGCAACTATCGACGGGGACTATCAAGCCGCACCCGATGGACGGCTCTCGGAGGCTGTCGATGCTCCCGGGCTGATCTGGTCGCCGGCAGCACGGTCAGCATTTGTGCAGACCATCGAAGATGCCACCACCAGTCTCGAGGTCACCAGTGAAGAGTTCACCGACCGGGCGGTGCTCACCGCGCTAACCCATGCCGCGGCCCGACACGTTCAGTGCCGCATCCTGCTCAACGCCGACAACCAGCCCAGCGCCTCCGTCCAGGCGGTACAACACGCCGGGTGCGCTGTTCACGTCGTGCCCCAGTCCGCGAACGGGTTGTACCTGCACGAGAAAATCGTTCTCGCAGACCGCAAGTCGCTGCTCATCGGCAGCCACAACCTGGCCACCCGAAGCCTGACCGAAAACCGCGAGCTGTCGCTGCAACTCGATGCCGACGCCGCACCGAAGATCATCGAGGCAGTGTCGACCGTATTCGAAACCGACTTCGCCCACGCCTCGGACACCGAGAGATGAGGTAAGGAGCCAGCCATGATCCGATCGACCACGTTTGACGTTGACGGCAGCATCGTCGAGGACGTGCACGCTCCAGCGGCCCAGGAAGCGCTGTGGCGGGCCAAGGCTGCACGCGTCCGTCCGCTGTGCCTGTGCCAATCTGCTGGCGTAGAGATGTACATCGCCGCCGCTGGAGAAGACCTCGTTGTCAAAAGGATGCCCGGCTCGGCGGCCGCGCATGACCATCAATGCCGTTCGTGGCTGCCACCGCATGAACTGTCCGGCTACGGCGCCGTGGCTGAGCACTCGATCGTAGACAACCCGGTTGACGGCACAACGGCACTGCGACTGGGCTTTTCCTTGTCGAAGCTCGCCAATCGCGCCGCCCCCGAACCAAGCGGCTCCGCGGCGGACACGGTTCAGTCGGAGGGCAACAAACTGTCACTGCGTGCTGTGCTGCACTACCTGTGGGATGAGGCGGAACTAACGAGTTGGCACCCCGGATTCGCAGGACACCGCTCCTGGGCGGTCGTCCACCGCCGCCTGCGCGACGCAGTGGACGGCAAGCTCGTGCGCAAGAACCCCCTCGCTCCATTCCTGTATGTGCCCGAGCCGTTCTCAGCCGATCGCAAGACCGAGATCGAACAGCGACGCATCAAGGCCTGGGCCCCAGCACGACGGGAGCCAGGCAAACCCACCAAGCTGATGATCGGCGTCGGTGAGGTCAAGGCGATCGAGCCAGCCAACCACGGCGTCAAAATGCAAGTCCGACACCAGCCGGGACACCCGTGGTTTCTTGACGACGACCTCTACCGCAAGCTCGCTAAACGGTTCGCCATCGAGTTGGAACTGTGGCAGATGGCCGAGCATGGCGAAGTGCGGCTGATGGCGATCTCAACCTTCTCGGTGTCACGAGCGGGATACGCGCACGTCGAGCAGCTCTCGTTGATGACAACCGATCGCAACTGGTTGCCCTTCACCGGCGACACCGATCGCACCCTGCTCAGGACGGTTGTCGACCAGGAACGGGTATTTCGAAAAGTGTTGTCATATAACGGCGGATCGGCGGCGTTGGCCTCGCTGGTCTTCACCGACACCGCTCCGGCCATCGCCGCTTTCATCGACCGACCAGCCGGTGAGCTCGACGGCCAACCGTCGTCGATAGCCGGACTTCCAGTATGGACCTGGCGCACGGACGAGGACATGCCGGACTTGCCGTCCCCAGCCTCCTGAGGGTGCATCAGTGCGCGGCGGTTCCCCGGAGCCGAGACAGGGTTGCGCTCGGCGCGCAACCCTGGAAGGCGTCGCAGCAGCGTGTCGCGCTCGGCGTAGGCGCAGGAGGTGCATTGAGGATGGCCTCGTTAGGTAGGCGGGGCCAGGCTGGCTTGAACGAGTCCAGTGAGGATCATGTCGAGTCCGGTGTCGAATCGACGGTTGCGGTCGCCGGTGAGTATTGCGATGAGGTCGTCGGCCTCGGTGGGTCGATGGTGGCCGTTAGCGGCTATCTGCTGCACGAGCGAGTCCCACTCGTCTGTGCCGCTGAGCTCGAGGTAGGCCTGTTCGTCGATAACAAATCCTGTTGTGTAAGAGCGCAATACGGCTGCTAGCTGGCCGGGACTGTGTTCGGGGGCGGTGACGGCGTGCAGCAGTGTCATCAGCGTTGCCGACAGGTTGAGCGTCGCGGACAGGGGTGCGTAGGAGCCGGCGACGATGCGCCCGCCGTCGCGGAACGCCAGCATCGCGCGTCGCATTCGCTCGCAGCAGGTTTTCACGTTGTCGATCGATGGGTTGGCGGTGTCGATGTCGGAGAGGTCGATGGTGGCGTAGATCGCGTCGGACATCGCGCGCTGGAGGTCTTTGCGATCCCGAAAGTGCTTGTATAGCGCTCCTGGAGTGACGTCAGCCGCTACGGCAAGTCGCCGCATCGTCAGTGCGTCTAGCCCGTTGGAGCGCACGTAGTCGTGTGCGAGCGCCACCAACGCCTCCCGAGTTAATCCACGCTTGACCATCGCACGCCAGCGTAGAGCGGATGCTGTTGACATAGCGGGTACGCCACCCCACACTCTCGTGGTGAACAATGTTCACTTGAGGATGGTGGGTGGGAGATGGCAGAGCACCAGGTAGTGGTCGCAGGTGCAGGTCCGACGGGGCTCACGTTGGCCGGCGAACTGGCCTTGGGGGGAGTCGACGTCGCTGTCATCGAGCGCCGAACCGATCGGGACCTGGTGGGCTCGCGCGCGGGCGGCATGACACCGCGCACGATCGAGGTGCTCGATCAGCGCGGCATTGCCGATCGGTTCCTCGCCGAGGGCATCCTCGGCCAAAACGGCCACTACGCAGGGCTGTTCTTCGACGTGTCCGATCTGGCGACCCGCCACAACTACGGGCTTGCACTGCTGCAGTACCGCGTCGAGACGGTCCTGGCGGATTGGATCACCGAACTGGGCGTGCCCATTCACTACGGCCGTGAAGTCACCGGGTTCACCCAAGATGAGGCTGGTGTCGATGCCGCGATGTCGGATGGGTCAGCGCTGCGTGGCGACTACCTGGTGGGGTGCGACGGGGGTCGCAGCGTCGTCCGGAAACAGGCCGGTATCGACTTCCCTGGGTGGGAGCCATCGATCAGTTGCCTAGTCGCCGACGTCCATATGACCCGGGAGCCGCCGTGGGGTCTGCATCGACGTGGTGGGTTCCACTCGTTTTTCGCCTTCGATGGCGAAGACACCGTGCGTGTGATGGTGGCCGAGCCATACGTCGGAATCGCCGCTGAACCGACCCTGGCCGATCTCCGCGCAGCGCTTGTTGCTGTCTGCGGAACAGACTACGGAATACGTAGTGCCACATGGATTTCACGGTTCACCGACGCAACTCGCCAAGCCGCGACCTACCGAACCGGCCGCGTACTGTTGGCCGGCGACGCCGCGCACATCCATTTCCCGATCGGTGGGCAAGGCCTCAACACCGGGATCCAGGACGCGGTCAACCTGGGCTGGAAGTTGGCGCAAGTCGTGCGCGGGTTATCCGGTGAGGAACTCCTCGACAGCTATCACGCTGAGCGGCATCCCGTCGGCGCCCGAGTGCTGCACAACACCATGGCCCAAACCGCGCTCAATGGGCCCGGGGAACGCACCGATGCCCTTCGGGACACCGTTGCCGAGCTGCTCGCCCTGCACGAAACCCGCACCCGGATAGCCGCCATGATGTGCGGCCTGGACATCCACTACAACCTCGGCGATGGACACCCGCTGCTCGGCCGCCGCATCCCAGACCTCGACCTGCAGACTCCCTCCGGCCCGACTCGCTTGTTCACCTTCCTACACCAGGCCCGCGGTGTACTCCTGAAATTTGGTGGCCTGCCATGGGATTTTGACATCACGCCCTGGTCGGACCGGGTGTCAATGTTCGATGTGTACTACAACGGCACGTGGCAGCTCCCAGTCTTCGGCAACGTGGCCGCACCGACTGCAGTACTGGTCCGACCCGATGGCTACGTCGCCTGGGTGGCAGAAGGCTCGACCGCGGGATTATCGAATGCACTTGACACGTGGTTCACCTAACTGACCTGCGTCCACAGCGCCGGCTACGAGACGCCCCAACCTGATCGGCTTGTCCTGCTGATCCATCGGCAAAGTTCAGGTTCCCAATGGCCTGCGGCGGCGCCCACATCATCCGCGATCGAAAGCGCGGTTCAGCGTCCGCCCCTTTTGACCGGAATTTCACCAGGGCAAAGGATGTTGGATTTGTTCCCGCAGAATGTCGCCGTGGCCGGCGTGACGCGCGAGGTCTTCGATCGCGAGAAGGTAGATAAATCGCAGATTGATGTTGCCGAGGTGGGGGTGTGTTCGGACCTCATCGAGATCAAATTTGGCAGCGATGACGCGGGAACGCTCGCTGGCAGTCTCAAATTCTGCGATCACGTCGGCCACGGTTTCTCCGTCCTCGACGAGGAAGCTGGTATCCCCGGCTGTCGTACCTCCGCCGCATTCGTGTTTGGGCACCCCACCCAAGATGTGCTGAAACCAGATCCGTTCAGCGACGGCAGCGTGCTTGAGCAATCCGATCGGGGTGGTCATCGACGCGACGCAGCGCCGTCGGGCGTCAGCATTTGAGAGTCCCCGCACCGTGTTGACTAGTTCGGCCCGATTCCGGTCGAGGGCGCTCTCCACTAGCCGGCGTTCAGCCCCGGTGGTGGTTTGGGGTATCGACCATGTTGTCACTGTGGGCTCCATTTCTGTTGGGGTGAAACATCTAAAATGTCTGCGGTACCTGATATCTGAGGATTCGAGTTGCACGGCATACAGCCCATAAGTCGAAGACTTTCAACCCACGGAGCGCCGAAAGAGTCGGCAGTCCGGCGAGAACGTGTGAGAGAGCCGGAAGCGGGCTAGTTGCGCTGCGCTAGCTGACCGGCAATTTGGGCGACGACTCAATAGTCGGAACAACGGACGATGGCGTGCTTGGCCCAAGCTATGTAGCCCAAGCTACCAGTTCGCGACCTGTTGGCGGGTCTTGTGTTGCGAACGCGCTCATCTGGCGTTCTCTTCATCACCGACGCCGACGACCCTGGACACAGCGTCACATGAGGTCGAAACGGTCATTCTGTGCGCCCGCGAAGGACTCCGTCCCATGACGAAGGCATCCGGGTAGATTTTCTTTGCGATTCAAGGACGTTGCAACGCTCGGGTATTCGGACGGGCGCGGTCTAAGCCCTCGCCATTTCCTTTCTGCGAAGCCGTATTCGGCGTGTTGTCCAGAAGAATTGCTTCGGGTCGGAGCATTAGTAGTCACTGGTGATGGGTACGGGTGTCACAGCGATATCGAAGATTGCATCGCGGATGCCCACTGCTACAGCGCCACTCATCCAGGCAACACCGATCAAGCACAGCGCCAAGGTGATGCGCACCAGGTGCAGGGATTGTTGGGACTGGGAAATCTGAGTCGTCGGACTCAGATCGACCACCTCGGCCGGCTCCAACGTCTCGAACACCGATGGCGCGGTGAGGTCGTCGGGCCCCAGTGGCAATGTGAGATCTACCGGCAGCGGCGGCGGGGTCAGGGGCCACCAACTGGCCGATCCGTCAACGGCCAACCAGCCGTTAAGAATTCCGTAGATGCCTGCGGCGGCGAAGGTCGCTGGGATTTGGGCCAGCACATACGGTGCGATGACGGTGGCGGCCAGAGTGTCGTCGGGGCTGTAGAGCAGTGCTGTGATGGTTCCGATGCCCACCGCTGTGCTCAGCAGCGCCGGAATCGGGTAGGCGCGCAGACGCTCGGGAATGAATCGCAGCGTGTACTCGTACAGCAGCCGGCCGGCCAGCCAGCCAATGGGGGTGAGCACCGCGCAGACCCCAATCACGATGCGCTCGAGAATGATCTCCACCGTCGAGCCTCGACGGGCCCAGTGCGGGTGCATCACGTTGTCGTCGTAGGGACTTGGCCGTGCACCCGCCGCCAAGCGGATGCGCTTGCGGATCTGGCGGTTGAGCAGCTCGGCGCGGCGTTTCTGGACGTTCCAGATGCCGGCGTGCTCGGCGATCCATTCGCGACGAAGCTCGTCGTACCGATCAGGCATCACGTGACCCATTGCATGTTCCCCTGTTGTTGATTTTGTTTTTTTCTGCCAAACTCGACAGGCATAGGCCGAGCGTAGCCGCTGGTACACAAAATGTCGCCAGTCAGTTGAGGGGAGAGGTCCACACCATGGCTCTACTCGCGTTGAGCGGCATATCCGTGCTGTTCATAGCGCTTTTAGCGGCGGGACTGTGCCTGGGCGGCACGAGCTCCGCGGTCGCACCGACGCGGACCGCACGAGCGCCCATCGGCATGCCGGTCGCCAGCGAAAATAAGCAGTACGCGAACATCCCCCTTTTAGTTACCGGTGTTCACCCGGTGATGTCCTCGGCAGCTTGCTGGCCCGGGGTATGGGTGGGTCCCGCGCCCGTCGTCCACGCCCATCCCGCAGCCTCGCCTGCACCCGCACTAATGCAGCGCCGCCACCCGAGCACCGTCGCGGCCCGCGTGATCTCGCATCGGGTCCTGCGATGAGTGCCGACGAGCTGATGTCTGACGAGGAGTGGGTCCGTGGACTGCACGGCTCCGGCACCGACACCGCCTACGACACCGGGGGCGACTCCGACCTAGCTGAGGTCGATGTGGCCGCGCTGATGGCCGACGACGACGATCCCTCGACCGGTCCGGTCGATCTGGATTCTGACCGCGATGAGGCTGACGGGGATCAGAAGCCCGCGCGTTTCGACCACAAGCTTTTGTGGGGCTTTGGCGGCGTAGTGGCTGCGGCTGTAGTCGCCGCGCTGGTGGGTGCCGTCGCGTTCTACTCCACCGACGCACCCGAGCCGACCCGCCCGGGCGGATCGCTGAGTGAGCCGCAGGCGGTAGCGGTCGCGAAGGCACCACCGTCGCCTGCCCCTGCGGCGGGTCCCGGTGTGGACCGGCCGTTGCCCTATACCGCCGACGCCCAGAACAGCTGCGCCGAAGGCTCCACGCCTGCGCAGACGATGTCGGGGATGGATCCCCATAACGCGTTCGTGTGCGTGCGGGCAGGCGGCGACGGGCAGGTCATCACCATCGACCTGGGGCGAACCTACGTGCTGACGGCCTTCTCATTGACCCCCGGTTGGGTGGGCCAAGACGCCAGTGGCGTCTCGCAGTGGTCGCAGCACCGGGTGGTGACCATCGTCCAGTGGAGCTTTCCCGATGATCCGAGCCTCCCACCGGTGATGCAGAACACCCAGAACGTTCACGGCGAGGCGGTGCAACCGATCAAACGTGTTCTCGCATCGCGGATTCAGATGTTAATTCGGTATACCTCGCGCCCTCCGGCCAATCCGGTCGCGACGCCGACACCGGCCCCCGGCGGGGGATTGACCAGCGTGTTCGGTGATTCGGCTCCCAGCGTCGCCCCACCGCCGGCGACGGACCCGGTTACGGGGTCGAGCAGCGACGGGTCCGATCCGGTCGACGCCACCTTCGCCATCAGCGCATTGAAGATAATCGGACACGAGGCGGTGTGACGCAGATGAACGACCACTCTGACGAGTACCTCATCCCTCCGACCATGCGGTCCGACCCCGATACTCGGCGGCGGCAGATCAGCCAACTCCTCCATGTCCTCGCCCCAACGGCGGCGTTGTGTGTCGTGCTCACCGCAGGCCCAGACATGATGGCTGCATCCCCCGCCGCATGGGCCAAAGGCCCGTGGAATCTCGTGCTGGCCATAGGGTTTGGCGTCCTCGTCTGGGATATGCGAGCACTGTGGCTCCGTCGTCGCGCCCGGCGCGCCCCGGCGACCCTCCCTGTTCATTCAATCGGGCACGCGTTCCGCTTCGCCGAGGACGCCTTGGGCGTCCGCGCTTGGCCTTCGGGTCGCGGCGACTACGTCGGCCACCGGAGCGCCGCGGAGATCGACCGCGACACCAGCGGAGTGTGGGCGTCCTACGCCGTGCAGCCGCTCGCGGCGTTGGCGTGCGCAGCATCTCAGCCACGAAAGGACGGCGCGATGGAATGGCTGGTGCACACGGTCACCCGCCTGTCCTGCGCCGACTCCGACGACGCCTGGCGGGACGCCGCGCACGCCGTCGCCGCCACTACAGACCCGACGATGCGCGCATCGTTCTTTCGGACCATGAATATGGAGCACCGTCAACGGCAGTCCGTCGCTCTGGTGATGCGTGACGCCGTGCTCGGTGTGAACGAGCTGGTGGTCCAGCGATGAAGCTCAATCGGACCTGGACCGGGCGGGTGTCGACGACGTCATCGGCGCTGCGACGCTACGGGACGATCGCGCTGATCGTGCTGGCAGCTCTGAGCGGTGTGCACACCGTGTGGGACTTCCTGTTCGGTGAGCCCACCGACGTTGTCACACCGGCCCGCACGGTGGTGAACAAGTCCGCTGTGGTGTCCTCGTTCGCCGAGGATTACGTGACAACCTGGCTGACCGCGACCGCAGCCACCGCGGCCTCCCTGAACCAATTCGTCTCGGTCAACCCCGCCGACTTGAACCTGCCCACGACTCCCGCCGTGGTCCTGGGATCGCCGTCAGTGGTCGCCGTGACCTACGAAGGAAACGCCGGCAAAGACGCTGAGGCCGAGGTTTTTTCAGTTGTCGTCGGTATCAACGAACGCCCGTACGAATCAGCCTCACCGACCCGCTACCTGTACCGGGTGCCGGTGCTGTGGTCGCGTTTCGGGCCCCGGGCCACGGGACTGCCTTTTCAGGTCAGCGGGCCCGGCCCGGGCGCCAACCTGGGCGTGGCATATCCGAGCACACTCGCGAGCACCGACAACGCCTACCAGGTGGTGTCGGGATTCATCACCGCCTACCTCACCGGCACCGGCGATGTCGCCCGCTATGTGACCACCGACTCCCTGCTGGTCGGCATCGGCGCGCCCTATCTGGCGCGCAAGGACGACAAGGGCAACCCGCTGCCATTGGTCACCTCGGTCACCGCGACCGGACCGGTGCCGGCCCAACCCGCCGAGGGCCAAACCGTTCAAGTCTTGGCGCAGGTGACCGCCCTGACCTCGCAGTACGCCAACGTCGCCATGACCTACCCGTTGACGTTGCGGGGCGTGGGCGGCCACTGGTCAGTGGCCGGGATCGACCGCGCACCGCTGCTCTCCAGTGACGACAACATCACCCCGGTGGCGCCACCGAGCGCCACGCCGACGAATTAGACAGTGCAACAACACCTCTGAGAAAGGCCCCTGACATGATCACGACTACACTCGCCGCTGGTGACCTCTTCACCGCGATCCCGAACCTGTTCAATGACGCCCTGATGCCGGGCGCCCTCTGCTTGATTGCGGCGGGCATTGTCGGCGCAATCGTTGGCCTGCACAAAGGTTTTGGAACCGCAGCAGGCAAGCTAATCGGCGGTATCACATTGGCCGCCATCGCGCTCGGTTCTGTCGGGCTGACCGTGTCAATCGATCACACCCTCAATAAGCACGGCGGCAACGTCCTCACCGGTCAGTACGGACAGTAATCACAGCACCCGCCGCCACACACCTGTAGATGGGGGAAACCACGATGGCAGAAGAGTCCGTGCAGACAGCGAAATCGTTCGCTGATGTGCTGAACTTCCCGAAACGGCTGGGCTTTCTCGACGAGCACACCCGGCTGTGGCTCGGACCATGGGGTCTGTGGGACGGTGCTGTATTCCTTATTGGCCTGGCCGTCACCGGCGGGGGGATGTACGTCTGGTTCGACGACGGATATGCGCGCTGGATCTGCATGTTCGGCCTGATGTTCACTGCCATAGCGACCTATGCAGCGCGTCAGGTCCCCATCTCGCGACCCTCCCCGCGATATCGACTGTGGTGGGCGTTGAACTGCTTCATCGGCAGCCAGTCCCGCGCTGCGCTCTCAGGCAAACGTGACGTGTGGAAGTCACCCCCCAAAGCGGTCATCGACAATCTGGTGTTCACCAGGGGCGGCGTGTACGCCGATTTCATCCTCGCCGAACAACCCAGCGGGATGCAGCGTTTCGACGCGCGGCGCGCTGTCGCCGCCGATCACCGGCCGCTGGTGCGCCAATTGCCGTCAGGGATCGTGTTCTGGGGCATCTCACCCCGCGTCGACGCCAAGCGGCTGCAGCAGCGCATGATCGCCGGCCGCGAAGATCAACCGCGCTGGATCCGCGAAGTGCGCGAGTGGGAGCCCTTCCTGACCGAGAACCCCTTCTACGAGCAGGTGTTCGGCGTGCGTGTTCCGGTGGACGCGGGGATGGCGGGTCGCACAGCGACCGGTTCGCTGGCCAAGCTGACCAGCGCGGTTATCGGCCGTGACGAAGATGCCCCCGAGAGCCTGGACGCGCTGCGCGAAATGGTCGCCGAAATCCTGGGCAAGATCCCGGCAACCTTCGCACCGCGTCCGGCCACCCCACAACAGATCATGTGGCTCTACCAGCGGCACTGGACCCGCGGCGCGCACACCCAGCCCTTTCCCCATGAAGCTGGGGGGCCGCGTCGGCTGGCGGGAAAGGACTTCGCCTGGATGATGCCGGTTGACTTCGACGAGGGCGACCAGCAGCGGCGTAAACAGCACCGCTCCTGGTGGCGGCGACTGTTCCCGTCGTTTCGTCCACTGCTGGTGCTGCGCGGACCATCCGGGGAGAGCTACCAGAGCATGCTCGCCGTGGCCGAGTTGCCGCGTGGCGGCCTGAGCTTCCCGGGCGCAGAGATTTTGCAGGCGGCCTACGACGTCGACATCACCGCTGACGTCGACTGGTACCAACACGTCAGCATCACTACCCGAGAACAAGAACTGAGTGCCGTCGACCGCGCACAACGCAACCTCGACGACCAGTCCTTCCAGATGTCAGGCACTCGCGACGCCGACCTGGCCCGACGCTACGCCGCCGGTGAGGAATACGAACAAGCGCTCAACGCCAGCCAACTGGAACGCGGCGTACACGCTACGACGGTTCTCGCCGTCGGCGCGGCGACCGCAGCGCACCTCACCGACGCCGTCCAGCAGCTCAAGACCCATTTCGCGGAGGAACTAGGCACCGCGCTGTCGGCGCGCCACGGCGCACAGGCGTCTTTATGGCAGCTTGGCCAGCCAGGCAGCGAAGGCAACGCCCCACGAAGCCAATTCAAGCAACCCACCACGACCGAGCAGTGGGCCCGGTACGCCCCGCTGGTCGGCTCCCCGCTGGGCCACGACACGGGCATTCTGTTCGCCGCCAACCTAGCCACCCAACGTCCCCGGCCGGTCCTGCTGGACTTCGAGGGCTTCAAGGACCGCCGTGGCGCGCCCGGCATGTTGTGGATCGGACCTCCCGGCGGGGGAAAGTCGCTGTCCTGCAAGCGCGTTGTCGACGCGCTTATCAAGCGAGGTCATCAAGCGTCGATCATCGATCCGGGCACGCTGGGGGAGTGGATCCCCGCACTGGCGCACCACGGCGACCGTGTCCTCACCATCAACCCCTACACCAGCCGGTGGTCGCTAGACGGGTTACGGATCTTTCCGCGGGAGCACGCCGTCGAGCACACCCTCGATCACCTGCTGCCCATGATGGGCATGGACGCCGTGTCGGCGCCGGCGCGCCAGTTGGGACGGCTCCTTCGGCCCGATGAGCGGGTGGCCGATTCACTCGGCGAGCTGGTGCGCTACTTCAAGAGTCTCGACCGCGCCGCCTACGCCGAGTACGAGGAACTGGCCGACAGCCTGATCTATTTCTCCGAAAAAGACTATCTGCGTGCGATGTTCGACGAATCGTTGCCGGTACCACCGATCGCCGATATGGACGCGGTGATCTGGCAGATGGCCGGCCAGGAGTTACCGACGACCTCCGAAACCGATCAGGTACACCTCTACAAGCGCCAATCACCGCGCGCCCGCGCTGGTTTGGCGATCTACGGCATGATCGCCTCTTTGACGCGACTGTCCTACACCGGAGCTGGCCGCCGCCCGGGCGCGTTCGGTTTCCTGGTCACCGAGGAGGCCCGCGAGTACTTCGCGTCCCCGGTCGGCCGTAAGGACGCCGAGCGCATGGGCAATCAGGGCCGCAAGGAACGCTACGGCCTGCTCGGCATCTCGCAATACCTCGAGCACTTTGACGGCATCGGCATCCAGAACCTGCCGATGCGGGTGATCACCCCGTTCAAGCCCACGGACCTCGACTATGCGAAGGCGACCTTCAAACGGCTGGGAATCGACCCGGGCGAGTACCCCGAAGTGCTGCGAACGCAGGTCCAACCCGGTCGCGGGTGGGCCTACCTGTTCGACGATCTCGGGCGGATTGGGCTAGTGGACATGCTGCCGCCGGTTCAAACGAACCTCCTGGATGCCTTCGACACCCGCGACATGGAAGTCCAAGGGCAGGAGCGGGCCGCATGACCGAGCTGCTAGCCGCGTGGCTATACACGCGACCCCGGATCCGCCGCGTCTGGTTTGTGGTGCAGGCGATCTGGTGTGCTTCCCTGTTGGCTGTTGCGACCGCACCGACGGCCACCGCCGACACCCTGGGCTCGGCCTGGTCGTTCACCGGGCTGCACGACAGCTACGGCGTTCCGATCGGCCAGCACTTCGTGTCACTGCCGCCGCTGATGGAAATGATCGGCTCCAACGGCCCGGAATTTGGCGTCGACCCAACCACCTGGGGACCGGCCATCATGTCGTCGCTCAACACCTCCATGACCTACGCCCAACTCAACATGGTCCTGGCCTGGGAAACCGCGTTTCTGATCGGAGTGTGCTCGGTGGGCATCTGGCTCATCAAGTTCGCGCTAGGCGTGCTGTGGCTGGCCTGGTTGGGCGCGATCGCCTCCCCGATCGTGGACACCATGAAAGCGATGATCGAACGGATGCACCTGTTCGAAGGTGGCATCTTATTCTCCATCGTCGTCGGCGGAATCCTCTGCCTCACCACAGGTTTCAGCACCGGAATCGGCATCATCTTGGGCGGCTTCGTAGCCTTGCTGCTGTTCTGGCTGCTGCTGCGGGACCCCACCGGCGAGCTGATCAGCGACAACGGACTGCTCGGCATCGGCCGATCACTGGGCTTCTCCCTGGCCCAGGGGGTTGTCCACAACGGCCCTGTCGCCGCAGGCGGCACCAGCGCCCAGCTCGACACCCTCACCTCCTGGATGGTCGACGTGCTCGTCCGAGACATGGTGGAGCTGGTCAACTTCGGTCAACTCATCGACGACATCCCGGGGTGTGCGAGCGCCTACAACGGTGCGCTCCTCAATGGCAGCGGCGCCGCTCAAGCGGTGAAGTCCTGCGCTCCCAACGCCTACGCCCACGCCCTACACCTCGACGCCACCACCGCCGGGTTGTTCTTCATCATCAATTGCCTCGTCCTACTGATTCTGTGGGCGCTCGACTACATGGGCATCGAGGCGTTCCGGGTCGGCTTTAAGGCCTTCTGGAATCTGTTCATCGTCGTCCCCGCCGTAGCTATTGCAGCGTTCCCCGGCCCGCCCCGACAATTCGCCAAAAAAGCCGCCGGCCGGATGCTGTTGCACGGCGCGGAAATGATGGCCGCCACCGCCGGTCTGGGCATCCTCGTCTTGGTCATGGCCAGCGTCACCCGCGGAACACTGCCGGGAACGATCGGCATGACCGCGCCACTGGCCAAGGTGCTGGTGATGGTGCTTCTTGCCGTCGTGGGTTCTTTGGCCTTCCGCTTCGCCCTACTGCGGGCCTTCGGCGATCACGGGATTCCGGGCCCTGTGCGGGTAGCCAGGGGCGGATACCGTGCGGTCACCGGAACCGCCCGCACCGTCAACGAGGTCGAGTACAGCGGCCGGGTGCTCAACACGTGGCGTGGACGTCTCAAAGACCGCCGCAACCAGTCGGTATCCGGTCAGGGGCAGGGTGAGCACGGCGGCCCAGGCGCACAGCCGCCAGGCCGCAAGGCACACCCCCCGACCAGCGGGCCCGGACGACGCAACGGGCCAGACCCACGCTTCGGTAGCGCCCCGACCCCCTCACGCCCGGGCGGCGGTCCAGGAAGCGGAAGCGGGGGCGGCGTCCCAGCGCGCGGGCCCGCAGCACCCACGTCGGGAGCATCGGCTACTGGTGGCCAGGCGGCCACCCGAGCCGCCGCCACACGCGGTGCCGCCGAAGTGGCAGCCCCCGAGGTCGCAATCCCCGTCGCCGCGGCCGCGTCGCTGCGTTCCCGCGCCCGTGCCCACCACCACGACAGCCGCGAGGCACATGCACCGGCCCGGTCACAGGGTGGATCGCCGCCGCAGAACACCGCAGTCAACTCCTATCGAAACCGCGACGCACACAACGACGTACCGATGACGCGGCCACCGAGGCCGGATCAACCAGATCCCGGTGATCAACCACCACCAGGGCGCTCAACGCCCAACCCGTAGCCGGGTAGCACCCCTAACCGTCTTTTGCCTCAACCGAGGAGGACCACCATGACTTTGGCCATCTCTGACCATCACGCTGACCTGTGGACACCCCCTACGTCAGCACCGCAGCCGCGCATGCAGCGCGCAGACCTACCGGTGCCCCGTGGGGCGATATCAATCGCGCCCGGTTCAGCGTTCGCCAACCCCTACGACACCCCGGCACTGACCGATGATCAGCGTCTCGGAGCGCTCGTGCGCTACGCGGTGACTCTCGCCGGCCAAGCAGACCGACTCCCTGAGATCGCCGCCCTGCGGGGGCGGGACCTATCGTGCACCTGCGCGTTGGGC
Organism: Mycolicibacterium aromaticivorans JS19b1 = JCM 16368; assembly: GCF_000559085.1. Taxonomy (NCBI): domain Bacteria; kingdom Bacillati; phylum Actinomycetota; class Actinomycetes; order Mycobacteriales; family Mycobacteriaceae; genus Mycobacterium; species Mycolicibacterium aromaticivorans. The sequence goes on from NZ_JALN02000003.1 coordinate 176,718, forward strand.
GATCCAGGATGTCATCGCAGCGTGTTGCTGGACCTGGCCAACCCGCCGAGCTCGCTCTACGCCGCGACCGGTAGCGCAATGGGCCTCACCTTGCGCCGCCCCTGGGCCTCCCTGCTGCTTGTCCCGGAACGACTGAGTGGCAAGACAATCGAGAACCGAACATGGTCAACCGACTACCGCGGACCGGTGCTCATCTACGGCGGCACCCGCATCGACAACGCGGGGGTGAGGGCAGCCAGCAACGCCGGCATGAACGCCGAGTGGCACACCCGCCAGCAGGGGTGGCTGGGCGCGGCGGTCCTGGTCGACGTGCACCGCTCTCGCGGGTGCTGCCGACCGTGGGGCCAGCCGAAAGGCCGTCCCGACGTGCCGGTCTATCACTGGGTGTTCATCCATCCCCACCGCCTCGCTGACCGCACCTGGGGCCGCGGTTTCGTCGGTTTGCGACCCACCCCGTGGTCGGTTCTGGTCCGACGCAGCCTGCTCAACCCCACCACCAAGAAAGGAGGGCACTAGCGATGACTGCCCTGTTCGATCACGACATCTACAGCGACGACCACAGCGACCGAGCAGCGCAGGACCGCGAAGCGCTGCGGGTGGAGGCGGAAAAGAAAGCCCAGGAGCGGGCACGGGAGCGCCGCAATAAGCTTGTCCGTCGAGTCGATGTACTCGACGAACTGCTCGACGGTGAGGTGGAGTTCCTGGCCGGTTCGCCGTCGATCGCTGACGTTGCGGCCTTCTTCGACATCGGCGCTAGCGCCTTGAACCGGCTGCTGCGCATGTTTCCCGACGAGTTCGCCTTGGACGGGTGGAGCGCACCGCAGGTCCGCGGCGGCAAGGATCGGTGGACCGATCGGGCGATCGTGCGAGCCGCGCTGCTGCTGGATGAAGTGCCGTCAGCGCCTGCCGCCGAGATTCGCTACCGTCTCGACGTAGCCGCACTTCCGGTGGCTTTTTCGAGCCGCGAGTGGCGAATCGGACAGTGCGAGAGGCTTTTTGCTCAGGCAATGGCGGTGGTTGAGGATGTACACGGGGAATCGTCGCCGGTGGATATCTGGCGCCGGTTTCAAGAGATGCCGCGCTATGAACTTCAGGCACTCACCGTTGCGCTGGCCGCGTTGGTACCTGACCAAGTCCCCGGCACCGGGGCGTTCTTGCGGACGATCGGGGGGCGGCAGGGACGAGTCGCCGAAGGGCTGGCCCAGCTGATTCCGGTGCGGTCGAACCTCCATGAGCGCCGTCGCCGCGCCGGCCGCGAACCGCGCTCATCCGAGCCGGGCGGCGTCGCGGTCATCGCGCGGCGTGGGCGGCGGCGTTGACCACCGCCGACACCATCGCACTGCGGGACGGCCTGCTCGCAGAGCTTCGCCGCAGTCCTGTCCCGCTGTCCACAGCCGAACTGGCACAACGAATGCCGTGGAAAACGGAGCGGACCCACGCTCAGTGCGCTCAACTGTGTGACCTCAAACGGCTCGGGCCAGGAATCAGAGTCGTTGAGTGCCACACGGACTGGCACATCGTCGCCTACCGCCGGACCACTCACGGCTATACCGGCATCTATCGGCACCTGCGCAGCCTGGAGGGCCACGGCCTGATTTGCAGGACGATTCGAGATGGCCGCAAACGGGTCTGCTGGACCGTGGTGGAGCCGCCTGTGCTGCCCGTGTCGACGGTTCACGACACGGGCCTACTCGACGAGGACGGCTCTGACGACGATGACCGCCCACCCGAGGACCTCGATCCCAACACCGCACACCAGGTGGCCTGCTGAACCGCCAGCATGCCTCCAGACCCGGCCGCAGACGACGTCTCCACCCATTACTTGCGAGAGGACCAACTGACGATGGAAGCGAGCATTCAGCGCTACCCCTGGGCGGTGCTGGCTATCCGCGCCGCCGCCGTGAGCCTGGCCGTCTGCGTCGGCGCGGCCAGCTTCCGTTTGAGCTTTACCGCGCTCGCCGACGTCGCGGTACGGTCGCACGTCCCGCCCGATCAAGCCTGGCTGTGGCCGTGCACAGTCGATGGAGCGACCCTGCTGGCCACACTCGGCGTCGTGGTGTGCATGTCCGACCGGGGCGCTCGACGATTCTTTTGGGCCGTCCTAATTGGTGGATTGCTGGTCAGTATCGGCGGAAACGACCTGCACGCAGTCTTGCCGCCTGAACAAGAACTGCCCTGGATGCTGCGCGCCGCTATCGGCGCGGTCGCCCCGATCGCGGTTGTCGTCAGTATCCACGGCCTGACCATCCTGATGCGGGTGCGTCGACCAGCCGCGGCCGCCGACCAACGCGCCACCACGGCGGGCCAGCACGAGACGGTGCGTCCGCGCAACGTCGCTGCACCCGCACCTCCACACGCCGAGTTGTCCCCTGCCACGACCGATGCGGACAACGACGGCCGCGGCCCCGACACGACCCAGGCCACCGAGGCGATTCCCGACCACACTGACAATGAGCCCGCTGACCGAGGAGGGCCGGTGCTGCCCTACGTCGACATAGCCGACAAAGTGCTGGGGATCATCACGGTCAAGGACATCGACCGGGAGGAGGTCGCAGAGGTTTTGCGGATGAGCTACGAGCACAATCTGCCCAACCGGGACATCGGGCGCCGCCTGGCACTGCGGCACCACACGGTCGGCAAGATCATCGACGCGAGTGCACAGGTCCTCCGCAATGAGCCGTTGGCCAAAGTGTCCTAGTGCGCCGGGTGTGCGTGGCTGGTGCCCGCGGCACCACCGGTCGCCAGCTAACAAAACTGGTGCGCTGCTGCCACGGGCGCGCCACCTATCATCAGAGTCAATGGACTGGGCCTGGGTGGACCCATCCGACCACGACGAGCCAGTTTGGAGGGGGTAACCGATGCCGATTCGTTTCGATGCCGCCGCGCTGACCACGGCGGCATCACAGCTGACCGCAGACGCCCAGCCACATACTCCCGCAGTTGCTGAACCTCCCGGGGTCGACATGACCTCTGTCTCGGCAGTAGCCCAGCTCAATGGCGCATCAGCGGCCCTAGCCGCGTTGTTGACCCACGGCTCAGCGGTGCGCGAGGTCGGCGCCCTGGCGGTGTCGGGTACCGCAGCCACGCTCACCGCCCAGGACGACGCCAATGCCGCGGGCATCAGCAGCGGCACCGCGCCCACCCTCGCGGCAGCCCCGACGCAGATTCCGACGATCCCGACACCGAGCGTGCCGAGCATTCCCACCGTTCCCGCCGCGTTGACTCCGCTGCCCGGGGAGGCCCATTCACACGCCCTCTACGGCGGTCCTGGATCGTCGAGCCTGCATTCCTTCGCCGACCAATGGACGCAGTCGGCGGCGCAGCTACGTCAAACGGCGGCAACCACCACGCAGGCCGCCGACGCGATCGACGCGAACTGGGAAGACGGCGACCAGCGTGCCGGCGCGAACACTCGCCGCCACGGTGAATGGTTGTCGCAGATGAGTGAGCACGCAGAGACCCTCGCTAGCCACGCACGCTCGCTCGCGCAGAATTTCGAGACCGCAAAGCACAGCACGCCAAGTCCACAGGAATTCACCCACGCCCGCCAAGAGCTCAAGCAAGCGATGGAACGCTTTCAAAGGACTCGCGGGGCCAATGCTGTTGAGGTGCAACAGAAGACCCAGACTCTGGCCCGCATGCAAGCCGAGGCCACCGCCTCAGCCGCGGACTACCACACCTCCGTCAGCAGCAGCACGCTCTCAGCGATGGGTGACCAGATTAAGACCGCACCACCGATCGCCGGCGGTGGAGGCGACTTCGCCGGGCGTGACGGCCACGGCGAGGTTGATGCCGCGTCGTGGAAACCGGGCGATAAGCGGCACTACCCAATCGTCCGCGGACCCAATGGATTGGGGCCAGCCCAACCCGCCGATGGCCCTGGTTGGGTCGAAATCGGGCCGCGCTCAGGCAATTTCGTGCGGTCCGATGAACTGCCCGACCTGAAGATCCACAATCCAGGCGAGCTGGGGCCGGCGCCGTTCTACGACCGGGGCGGCGGCGAACATGGCTGGATGGAACTGGTGCCGGGCAGCGGCGCATGGGTGCCGGACAATGAATTCCCCGACGCGGTAATCAAGAATCCCGGTGCACTGGGACCCTACGGGTACGAGGAATACCTACCCGGATCCGGCATCTGGCTGCCCCGAGAAGACCTCCTGCCAGACCCCAGCGATCCAGCCCCACCCCACCTCGGTCAGACCATGCCCGCGTAAATGGCACCCAGACGCTCAGCCGTACGGCTAGATGGTCTAACCAGTGCGCGACTAGGAACGTCGATTCGAGACACGCGGTGTGAGACGGGAAACGAGACGGCACGACCAGCGGTTATGGGCCGGGGAGTGGCGGCCGATAGGGTGTCTCAATTCTCTAGTAACGAGACACTCCCCATTGGTCGTTACTCTCCTGGGCATCGCTTTGGAGGGTCAGGGAAACTTAGGTCATGCCAAACATCGAAGGCGCTGGGCAGACGCCGTGGCCGGGCCGCTCGGTGGAACGTCGGCACATTCTCGCCGCGCTCAAACAAATCGAGAGTGTGCAACGTGAGGGCGCCACCGAGGTGGAACCAGCGCTTCTAGCCCTCAACCGCACCAGCGTGCTGTCGGTGAGCAATGATCAGAACCTGTGGATGAGCCTCGGTGAGGGGGCGTGAAAGTGGGCGCACCTTCCCGAGGATGATCTGAATATCCGAAGGTCCGATCATGAGCCGGCGTTGGCGCGCTGGTTCGGGAAGGTACGCCCATGCTCACCGTAGTTCACGATGCCATCGAGGCCAACGAAAGCACTGGCGGTGCTGGTCGGTCGTTGTTGGACGAGATCGTCCGCGACGGCGCCCGTCAGATGCTGGCCGCCGCGTTGAAGGCTGAGGTCGCCGCCTACGTGGCCCAGTTCGCCGATCAGCTCGATGAGAAGGGGCATCGGCTGGTGGTCCGCAACGGCTATCACCAGGCCCGCGAGGTGCTGACGGCAGCCGGGGCAGTTGAGGTGAAAGCACCGCGAGTCAACGACAAACGCGTCGACCCCGACACCGGTGAACGGAAACGGTTCTCCTCGGCGATCCTGCCGGCCTGGGCACGCAAGTCACCGCAGATGAGCGAAGTGCTGCCGCTGCTGTACCTGCACGGGCTGTCCACCAGCGACTTCACCCCCGCTCTGGAGCAGTTCCTGGGCTCGGGTGCCGGGCTCTCGGCCACCACGATCACCCGGCTGACCAGCCAGTGGCAGGACGAGGCCCGCGCGTTTGCCGCCCGGGACCTGTCGGGCACCGACTACGTCTACCTGTGGGTCGACGGCATCCACCTCAAGGTCCGCCTGGACCAGGAAAAGCTGTGTCTGCTGGTGATGCTCGGCGTGCGCGCGGACGGCCGCAAAGAGCTCGTGGCGATCACCGACGGCTACCGGGAATCGACCGAGTCGTGGGCTGATCTGCTGCGCGACTGTAAACGACGCGGCATGACCGCACCCGTGCTCGCCGTCGGCGATGGCGCACTCGGCTTCTGGAAAGCGGTACGCGAGGTGTTCCCGGCCACCAAAGAACAGCGGTGCTGGTTTCATAAGCAAGCCAATGTGCTTGCCGCCCTGCCGAAATCAGCGCACGCGTCGGCGTTGTCGGCGCTCAAGGAGATCTACAACGCCGAGGATATCGACAAGGCCCAGTTCGCGGTCAAGGCCTTCACGGTCGACTTCGGGGCCAAGTACCCCAAGGCGGTCGCCAAGATCACCGACGATCTGGACACCCTACTGGAGTTCTACCACTATCCCGCCGAGCACTGGATCCACCTACGCACGACAAATCCGATCGAAAGCACCTTTGCCACAGTACGTTTGAGAACCAAGGTCACCAAGGGGCCGGGATCACGTGCGGCTGGTCTGGCCATGGCCTACAAGCTCATCGACGCCGCCGCGGCCCGCTGGCGTGCCGTCAACGCACCACACCTGGTCGCCCTGGTCCGCGCCGGCGCGGTCTTCCACAAGGGCAAACTGCTCGAACGCCCCACCGAAATCACCCCACCGACACCGCCCTCAGACGGCGATCAGCAAGCCGGAACGGAGGTCGCCTGAAACACGCCGATCCACAGGTATTGACAATTCCTCGCTGTCGGTCAATGGCGCCCAGTACGCCGGCATCACCCTTATCGACGAAGGCGGGATCCGGACACTAGCCGCGACCCACGATTACCCCCGCCTACTCGACGATGTTCAACGAGACGTCGGCCAAGGACCGTGCCTATCTGCGGCCTGGATTCAACACATCATTCGTATCGACGACCTCCCCGAAGAGATGCGCTGGCCCCGGTATCGAGACGCTGTCGTGGCGCAAACCCCAATTCGATCGGTGTTGTCCATCCGTCTCGCCGACCGGGGGAAAGCCATCTCCGCACTGAACTTCTACGCCGACGCCGCTGGAGCATTCGACGACGACTCGGTTGAACAGGGCTTGATCTTCGCTTCCCACACGGTGCTGACCTGGACCGCATTGGACCGCGAGCAGCGATTTCAGAGCGCCCTGGCCAGCCGCGACGTCATCGGTCAGGCCAAAGGAATGCTGATGGAACGTTTCGACATCGACGCCGTAGCCGCCTTCGAACTCCTCCGCAAACTATCCCAGGAACGCAACGTCAAACTCGTCGAGATCGCCCAGCGACTAATCGATGCCGACCACTAGCAAAAGCTGACGACATCCCCGCACGGAGACTCCTCCCGGACAGGCGATATGAGGTCAGCCTGCCGCCTTCCTCGCTCACCTAGAGAACCCAGGCTAGACAGCTGCATCGCCCGGGGGTACCGATGACGGATTTAGGGCTTTGACGCCCTCTGTTGCTTGGTTGATGATGCGCCGGGCGCTGCGAAGAAGCTCGTCGGTCTGCTGGCACAGCCGCGCGTCGACGTGCTGAGCGTGGGCGTGTAGGCGGTGGCTTGCGCGGCGCGCTCCTCGATCATCACTTCGGCGGCAGTGATGGAATGGCTGCGCGGCGGGCTGCCGTCCATGGTTCCAACGCTAGGGCATCATGCCCGGTCATTTCCCGCCGTCGAAGCGGTCCGCCACGCGAGACAAGATGTGATCGGTCTCGATTCTCTACATTCGAGACACCCGGCATTGAGCCAAAGCGTGCAATGCGTGTCAGCATGAGCTGTGGCAGTCGACGCCTTCCTTGCGCCAATCGCGGTGTGGCACGACCTCGGCTTTTCGGGTTACCTCGTCAGCGATCTCGGGCGAGTAGACGGGACACCCAATGCTGATCTGCGCCACCATCACTGTGTCGGCCGTAAATCCTGCTCGGTCATCGATGAGCCACTCGGCCGCTGCATGCTATTCAGCACCACCCTGCTGCAGGAGCTCGGAGCTGGCATCGGCACCTATCAGAACCTGCACGCCTCTCGCCGCCGAGACCTGATCGACCTTTCTGTTGATCACGCCGGCAGCAGCCACGCAGCGACGCGTTGGACATATCGACTACTACCGCTTCGTTGGCGGACTATCGACCCACCGGAATACGTCGACCCCCACCTGCAGCTCGGCATCTGGCCCGATTAACCATGACCCCTTATCCGTCGCCTCCACCTGCGCGGATGTCAGGGAGAATCGCAGGTATGGACGAAGGCGGTTTAGTACACGACTCGCTGGGCGGAGCTTCGGCTTGGTGGTGCGATCCGCAAGAGGTCATTCGCTTCGCACACGTTCTTGTCGACGCCGATCAACTCGGCGGTTGCCAGCACCAAGTCATCACATTCTTCGAGACACCCTGGGAGTGGGACACCGAGTACCGAATGTGGTGTGAGGCCGCCCGCCCCACCAACGACGGATCATCCGCAGTCGCCTTCGCCGCGCTCTGCACCCGCTTTGGAAGCGGCATCGACGAAGAACACCCCTCGGAATACTCATCACCACGGCGCTGGCGGTCCTGGTCCACCCAGATCTGACACAGGGCAGGAGATCCAGCCCCGTACCGCGAGATTCGAGACGGGAACTGATCAATCTCGAATGGGCCTTGCCCCCATGTAGTGGACACGGGATTTGTGGTTATGCGGCTTCGGGCAGCGTAGCCGGTGTCAGGTTCCTTTCGTAGGTCGCGGGGCTGGAATGACGGCAGTAGGAGTGCCGTCGTGTGGTGTTGTAGCGGGCCAGCCACCGAAAGACCTCACGGCGGCAGATCGCCGCGTCCGGCCAGCAGGCACGGTCTTGCAGAATCTCGCGCTTGAGGGCGGCGTTGAACGATTCGGCCAACGCGTTATCGGCACTTGACCCCACCGCACCCATCGACTGGACGACCCCCAGATCGCGGCAGAGATTCGCGAAATCCCGTGAGGTGTACTGACTTCCATGATCTGCATGGAATATTGCACCAGCCAGTGAACCCCGCAGTGCAGCAGCGGCTTTGAGCGCATCGATGACCAGTTCGGTGCGCATGTGATCGGCGATCGCCCACCCGGCGACCCGCCGTGAACAGCAGTCGATCACGGTGGCCAGGTACAGGTTGGCGCCGGTCGCCAATGGCAAGTAGGTGATGTCGCCGACGTAACGGGTGTTGACCTGCGCGGCGGTGAAATCGCGTTTGAGCAGGTCGGGGACCTTCTGGTTCGCCGGGTCCGCCACGGTCGTCTTGACCCGACGTCGGCGTCGATAACCGGCGATCCCGGCGCCGCGCATCACCCGAGCCACCCGCTTGTGGTTGACCCGCTGCCCCTCGGGCGCACCGTCGTTGAGCTCGGCGGTGATCCGCGGCGCCCCGTAGGTGTTGTCCTCGTCGTGGACGGCGCGGATACGCTCGGCCAGCGCCTCGTCAGCAGCCCGACGGGCCGCTCGTCCGTCAGCACCGGCCAACCACGCGTAGAACGACGAACGCGCAACCTCGACGACTGCGCAGAGCCACTTCACCTCGAAGGCGTGCAGGTGGTCGGCGACAAACTGAAAGCGGCTCACCAGTTCGTCTCCCCGGCGAAATATTTGGCCGCCGACCGCAAGATGTCACGCTCGGTGGACAACCGCGCCTCGGTGGCGCGTAACGCCTTGACCTCACTGCGGAGGCGGGCCAGCTCCTGCTCAGGGCTCTCGGCCCCTAGCACAGGCTCGGCCACTACGACACCGCGGCGGTGCCGAATCGGCACCCCGGCCGACTTGCACCACGCCGAGAGCGTGGCCTCGCTGACACCGAGCTCGGCAGCGATCTGGGCGATCGTCGCGCCCTCGGTGTCCCGGTAGAGCGCGACCGCGTCACGCTTGAACTCATCGGGGTAATTTTTCCTTGCCATCGGGTTGGATCATCTCGCTTCCCCCAGCACATTCCTGGGATTGAGCGTGTCCAACACACGGGGTCAAGTCCCAATCTCTCATGTGAGACTTTCAATGATGGTGTCAAGCTTTCGACGGGTCGCAGAGCATCGGCCTTGGTTCAAATTTATTCGTGCTGTCTGACGGTGGCATCGGACCGCTTTGGGCGCGATGATGCTCGGGTGCCGAGTTTGGTTCCGCCCGCGATGGCTGCTGGGTCGTTGTGCCGGTCGCCTCAACCGTCGGTGCCGGTGGGTACGACAGCCGTACTGCGGGCGTGGCAGCTGTCCGACGCTGAGGCTGTGGTGCAGGCTTTTGGCGATCCCGAGATTCAGCGTTGGCACGTGCGGCGCTTCGATTCCGTGAATGAGGCGCAGCACTGGATCACGGGCTGCAACGCCGGCTGGGCCGAGGAGTCGGAGTTGAATTGGGCGTTGGTCGACCGCGCCAGTGACTCCTTGATGGGTCGTGTGTCGCTCAAGAGCGTGAAGCTTCATGACGGGTCTGCGGATGTGGCGTACTGGATGGTTCCTGCGTGGCGCGGACGGGGTTACTGCTCGCAAGCCGTAATTGCCTTGTGCCAGTGGGCATTCACTGACGCGGGTTTCCATCGGCTCGGACTAGAGCATTCCGTGGCGAACGTGGCGTCGTGTCGAGTCGCGACGAAAGCCGGATTCCACGCGGAGGGCATTCGACAAGAAGCGGCGTTGCACGCCGACGGCTGGCACGACATGCACGAGCACGCCTTGCTAGCCCATCACCTGCCCGACACCTGGGCGGTCTCACAAACTTGGTGACCGCGATTCAGGCCCCCAAACACTGGTGATGGGAGGAAGCGGACGGTTGAATTTCAGTTCGTGGTGGGTCACTCAGCGATCTTGATAACGGGCATGTCGGGAGTCGGGAAGTCGACGGCCTTGATCGAGCTGTCGCGACGTGGGTTCGCCACTGTCGACACCGACGATGACGGCTGGATTGACGTCGTAGATGGGGAACCGATGTGGCGCGAACCGTTGATCAACGAGCTGCTCAACCGGCGGCGCGACAAGCCACTATTTGTTCAAGGCACCGTTATCAACCAAGGACGTTTCTATGACAAGTTCGATGCGATCGTGTTGCTAAGTGCGCCAATAGATATCGTGCTTGACCGCTTGGCTCGACGCACAAATAACCCGTTCGGTAAGACACGGGCGGAACGCGAGCGAATTGCCGACGACATTGCTCACGTCGAACCGCTACTGCGTCAGGCGGCCACCCACGAGATCGACACAACCCGTTCGCCCGCTGACGTGGCCGACGCATTGATCGATATCGCACGCACTTCTCAACTGGCAAAATGTGCACCGATCGCCCCGCATGAACCGAAGGAAACCGCCCGGTAGGGGAGTTGAGGGACGGGGGTGACGCTGTGTGGATACGGTGAAGTGATGGGGCAGCTGTACCCGCCGATCGAACCGTACGACTCGGGCATGCTCGACGTTGGCGACGGTAACCACATCTACTGGGAGAACTGCGGAAACCCCGACGGCATCCCAGCGTTGACCATCCACGGCGGCCCCGGGTCGGGCAGCGTGCCCGGGATGCGCCGACCGTTCAACCCCAAGCGTTACCGCATTGTGGCGTTCGATCAACGAGGGTGCGGCCGCAGTACACCGCACGCCGGTGACCCCACTGTGGATCTGAGCACCAACACCGCCGATCACCTGATCGCCGATATGGAACGGCTGCGCAACCACCTCGATATCCACCGATGGATGCTGGTTGGCTGGTCATGGGGCACCACGCTGGCCCTGGCCTACGCCCAAGCCCACCCGACCAGCATCACCGGACTGGTTCTCACGGCGGTCACGACGACCAGCCCGAGCGACGTCGCATGGATCACCCACGACGTCGGTCGCCTGTTTCCTGCCGAATGGACACGGTTCCGCGATGGCGTACCCGATGGCGAGCGTCACGGTTCCCTGGTCGACCAATACGCTCGGCTGCTGGCCAGCCCCGATCCGGGAATTCGGGAAAAGGCGGCTCGGGACTGGTGCGACTGGGAGGAAAGCCATATCAATCTTGGCCCCGAGCCTAAGCCGAACCCGCGATATGCCGATCCGCGATTCCGAATGTGCTTCGCCCGCTTGGTCACGCATTACTGGCGGCACGCAGCTTGGCGAGCAGAGGGCGAACTCCTCGACGGCGTCAGCCGGATCAAGCACCTCCCGGCGGTCCTCATCCACGGCCGCCTCGACCTGAGCTCCCCGCCCGATGTGGCTTGGAAGTTGTCGCAGGAATGGCCAAGTGCCCAACTGCACATCGTGGCCGACGCCGGCCACTCCGCAGGAGGAACGATCTCCGACCACGTTATTGATGCCCTCGACCACCTGGCGACCGTTGCTTCCGGAGACGAGGGAGACTCTCAATGATGGCGTCAAGATTCGACGCCCTCGCGTGGGACGCAGGGCGAGCACGACCTCGACGATGCGCCGAGCGCAGACTGCAAATATGGCTGTTACCCGACTGGGGCAAGTGGTGCTGCTCAACGGGGCGTCGAGCTCAGGCAAGACCACGATCGCTCGTCAACTCCTGGGCGACTTCGCCACCCCCTGGTTCCATATGGGAGTTGACATGTTCGGGGCGATGCGCGCCGAGGAGCGAACTCATCAACTGGAACCGTCGGAGCTTCGGGAGGTTCTACGCCGCACCCGTGCCGGGTTCCACCGTGCGGTGGCCGGTATGGCCCAGGCAGGCAACGACATCGTGATGGACCATGTTCTTAGCGAGCGATGGCGGCTGCATGATCTGTTGATCGTAATGCAGGGAGTCGATGTCATCTTCGTCGGTGTTCACTGCTCGGCCGCCGACCTCACTGAACGCGAACGACGTCGACACGACCGAGTGAGCGGCACCGCCGTCGGTCAGAGCGCGCAGGTTCATACACACGGCCTCTATGACGTCGAAGTTGATACGAGCACCGCGACGGTCGAACAGTGTTCCGCGCAGATCCGAAAATACTTGCGACTCAACCCCAGCCCGACGACCCGCGCTTTCGATCGCCTCCGTGATCTCGATGCTGCGGATAGCGCGCCGTGAAGGACGGTGTCATGGTTCAGCGACGCGGCGAAGTGCCGCCCCTGTTAGCGGCTCGACGAACCGCCACCAATCGCCGACGTGACCGCTGGAGCGACCGGCCATGACTGCCTCACCCCCTGAGCCCGAAGGGAATGATGCACAACCAGTTTGGGCCGATGAACGCGTCACGGTGGTCGACTACGACCGCCGTTGGCCTGAGCTGGGGGCACGCGAATGCCACCACCTCCACCGGTTGCTGACTGCTTGGCTAGCAGGCAACGGTCTGGCTGGCCAGTGACGTACAATACAAGCTGGCCGGCTCGGAGTGGTTGCAATGGCCGATTGCAAGACAACGCATGTTGGATCCCCGCATTGTGGATGATCACGCGGTGTGGGTGCAGCCCCGCACGAACGCTGTCGCTGCACCCATCAGTGGACTCTGCACCGCTAGTGCAGACGCGCCGTCTTTCACTGGCCGACACTTCTTCTGATATGACCGTCTGCCACAGGACGTTGCGTTCGCTGGCCGTGGTGATGGCGGTTGCCGCTACGGTGGCGGCGTGCTCGACGAACGGTCCGCCACGGGGGACAGCATCCTCGTCGCCGGTTGCTCCGCCGCCCGCCGTCTCAGGCGTCGACCACACCGTGGCCGTGAAGTGGTCGATGGCGGACTCGTTTGACATCCTGCCCGACGGCACGTGTGCCGGACGAGGCGACAACCGCGGAATGAACAACGGCGCACGTCTTCAATTACAAGGCGACACAACGGGATTCACCGACGAGACCAGAGTTACCGCGCGCTTCCGCCGCGCAACACTTAGCAAGAAAGAAGCCCTTATGGATGACGGCCAGTACTGCGTCGTCGAAGGTGTCTTCGCGCCGTCGATGCCGGATCCCGGCGGGTACTCCATCAAGTTCTCCGGCACACGCATCCACATTGACCACCTGGGGAAGCCAGGCAGCGGCACACCGTTTGGACGACCAGATCCCCCGCCCGGCTATGGCGTGTACAACATCAGTACCCAGAGATGCCCGAGCCTGCTCGACCCGCCCGATAAGGACTGCTCCGACTAAGCCAACTGAGACTGTCCTGCAGAGATAGCGGTGCTCCCGCGCTCATCGGCTATCGGGACGTCCCCGGCACACCAATCGATGACGCTAGATTTGAGACGTGCAGTCGGTAGGAACAATCCGGGAGTGGCACACCGAAGAGGGGTGGGGAGTAATCGACTGTCCCGACACCCCCGGCGGCTGCTTCGCCCACTTCAGTCACCTCTTCCATGAAGACTTACCCCCGCTAGGGCCGGGTGAAGTGAGGGAAGTCTCCGGCGGATTCCTTGAGGCCTTCGAGGGCGAGACCGTGGACTTCGACTGGCAACCAACTGCCTACCCTGGCAGCCAAGACGGTTACTCCTTTGTCGCCATCACCGTGTGGCCCCGCGGGCGCCCAGCACCACACCGCACCATCCGCTACTACAAGGCCGGCGAAAGCCCCTAGTTCTCACGGTATTCAGGCCCTGATCCCCGATAGTGCCTAGGGGTGACGGTGCGCCGGTTAATCGGCGGCAAGCGCCAGCGCGGGAACTTCAATGAGCACAATTGTTTTTGCTCCTGAAGCTACAGCTACGAGCGAGCATCAGCGAGCCCTAAGGGTCAGCGGCACGATCGCCGCGGGCTTCATGGCCTCTCTCATGCTGGCCGTAGGGTGCGACCGCTTCAGCAACGAACGCCTGTCCACCGACTGCAACCACGTAAGTCCACTGGGCACCATCCCACCATCGATGCGTGAAACGTGCCGAGGGGTCTGGATACCAGCCTGCGGCTGGCAGAGCGACTTGTGGGGGCAGGCGGGTATGGCTGCTCTGCCTGCAAAGAGTGTCGTCGGCAACGCTTCGACGCTCCTCTCCCTCGGGAGGTCGTTGTAGTTGCACGTCGACGTCTTGCAAAATGTTCAAGTTGAGCGTCCAATCGACGCGCGAACGTCGTTGCCACTCAACGAAAGCATGCCGTACATGGCGCTCTGCGTAGTCTGCCGTCCAACCGTTCACGGCCACAAGTTGCATCAAGGCGCGCTCTCGATGACCGCGAACCTCGGCGAGGCCGAAATGCGTAGCCTCATGACACCACGTGCACAGGCAGACCAACCGCATCAGCCGCTGAATTCTTGTTGCTGCGTCGTAATGCCAGCGTTCATGCGCTTCTAGATGGGTGCCGACGGCGGGTTCCCTTCCGACACCACATGCCTCACACTTCTGGCCCGCGCGGCGATAGATCATTCTGCGCAGCCGATCCCAATCGCTAGGGGCAACGCAACTGCGCACATTGGTGAACCAGCACGACGAAGGAATGAGATCAACGAATAGTCCGCTGCCGAATGACCGGTCCTCACCCGGCAGAAGCTCGGGTAGCGGCGGCCGACCTGCCCAACGCTGCAGCTCCAACATGTTCGGCCTGGGCGCGTACCACGCCCGCTGGCTTGCGTCCCAGCGGGCCCCGCCAGCCTTTGCGGCGCCGTTCTCATCGAACGGCACATCCAGCCACTGCCGAAACTGGGGGCCTGGATCTTGTCTCACAACGCCATTGAACATGACACGGCGGACATGTGGATGGCCTCGATGGACCTCCGGGACCTGGAGTGTCCGCGACCTTGTACCGACGGATGTGCTGAGGCCATCAAACTACAGTTCGCGACCAGTCTCGCGGTCGCGCGCCTGGTCGGACGACGCGTCGATGCGGTCCCACAGATGGGCGTGTACCCGGTAGTCGGTGCTGTGTTGTTGGCGAAGTTGCCGACGGCGGTAGAGGGAGTCGGTGACTTCGGTGGCAAGTAGTGCCGGGTCGCAGCGTTCGGCTTGTTCGAGGACCGGGTCGCGGTCGGGCCGGGCCGCTCTGCGTGCAGGGGTGGCGCTGTCGACGGTCAGGGTTACCGACCAGGGGAGGTCCCTGTGCAGCAGATCCAGGAGGGGCCCCGATGGCGCCGGCGGCCAGCCTCGATCATCACCATCGACGAGCAGCAGCCGAGCGCCGGTGTCGGCGGCGTGTTCGGCCAAGTCGGTGAGCACTTCGGGCTCAGCGTGGCTGGCTCGGTCGACGACGATGGTTGTTTGGCTATCGAGCTGTTCACCTTCGGTGGCGATCAGCCGGTGCAGCTCGGCGACGGTATGCACGGCGTCGGCCGGATCAGGTTTGGCGAGGCGCGCGGCGCGGTCGCCATCGGTGCTGCACCACAGGATGCGGTGCTCGTCGGTGCGAGCTGCCTCCCGCAGCACCCGTAGCGCGTCCAGGGCCGCGTCACTGTCGCCGGCGTGCACGGGGGTGACGGTGAAACCGCTACGGGTCATGGCGTCGAGGCCGCGGGCGGTTTGTTCGGACAGAGTGGCGGCTAGTTCAGATGGCACACGGAATCCGCGCTCGATCTTGTAGTCGCCGGCGGCGGTGAGCATGTCGAGTTCGGTGTGCAGCGCCGCGATGTTCTGGTGGATGTGTTCAGCGTTGCGCGTCTCGGCTTGCGCGAACGCGACGGCGGTGGCCGTTTCGGCGTGCTCGAGCGCCGCGGCGAGGCGATCGCGTTCGGCGCGGGCGGCGCTGAGTGCGGCCAGATCCTCATCCTGGGCTCGGCCGCGGGCGGCTTCGACGTCCTCGGCGGTGACGATGCGGTCGTTGCCGCCCGCTGCCTGCGCGCGGCGGGCCATGGCGTCGGTCAGTTCGGCGTGGAATTGGGCCGCCGGCGGGGTCTCGGGCAGCGCCATGAGGGCCAGGCGCACCGCGGCACGGGCACTGGCCAGGTCGAGTTCGTCTGCGTTGGGGTCATTTTCGAGTGCGGCGAGCCGATCGCGCTCGTGTTGTACATAGGTGGTGATGGCGTCGTAGTGTTCCTCGGCATCAGCCCAGCGGGCCATCACGTCCTGCACAGCGAGCATGTAGGGGCGGTCCTGTTCGGCCCGCTCGCGCAACGCCAGCAGCGTGGGGGTGGCCGCGCGCATCGCCGGGCCTTGGTCGGCCATCACGAGGCCATGTTGGCGATAGCAGGCTTCGGCTGCGGCGTGATATTGCCGGCGCAGGGAGACGACGTCGGCTACTACGTCGGAGACGGGGCGTGGAAGTGGCCGCTCGGTCAGCAGATCCTCGAATGCCAGCTCCTCGCCGGCGTCGAGCATCAACCCGTAGGGGTCCGGTGGGAGTTCTTCGTCTAGGGCTGGTGCGATGAGGCTGCCGCCGTAGCCCAGCCCGAGTTTGGCCAGCAGGGCGTCATCGGATAGGCCGACGGTGTGGGCGTTCTCGCCGGTGACGTATTCGGGGTCGGGGTAGAGCAGTTGAAGTTCTTCGTGCTCTTCGTCAGTGAGTGGAGGCTGGTCCGGGAACGGGATCTCGTCGCGGTCGTAGGGATGCTCGCCGGTGAACAGGTCGATCGAGTAGGTGAGCAGGCGAGCGTATTCGTCGGGCCGGCTCGGTGGGCGGTGGTCCTCGGCGTCGTCAGCATCACGCAGGTGTTCGTAGGCGACCTGGAGTAGCTCGCGGGGCTGCCAGCGGGTGGGGTCGGCGTTGTCGATCGCGGCGACCAGACGCGCGAATGCGGGGTCAGCGGCGATGGTTTCAGCCACAGCGCTGCCGAACACGGTGGTCAGCTCGGGCAACCACGCCGGGCGCAAATGTTGATGGGTTGCCTCCAGGACAGCGGGTTGCAGACGCCCGGCCAGACGCCACCACAGCGCGGCGCCGGGCATCTCGTCGGGCAGCGGTCCCTCGGCGGCGACGTCGCCGAGCAGCTGCGACAGATTGATGTCGGTGCGGGCGACCTCGGCCAAATGTGCTGCCAGTTGCGGCCAGTAGGGGTCGCGGCGTACCCGTGGGTCCACAGCGTCAACGAGGGGCTCGAACCGGGCGGTGTCGGGGGTGCTTCGCCCGATCATCTCGGCGGCGGTGTCTTCGAGCATCGTCTGGATGTGGCGGTCGCGCACCGCATACTGGTCGGGGCCGGTGAGACGGGTATCGACCGGCGAGACGTCGTGGGCGGCGCGGAAGACTGCGATTTCGGCGCGAAGTTGCGGGTTGGCTGCGAGCAGTGGCCGTGCCCATGGCGGGGCGCTGCTGGCGTCCCAGTTCGCGGCGGTGTCGCGGATGGCGGCGGCCAGACCGGTCACCAGGTCGTGGCGGGCGTGCAGATAAGCGGCCTGATCGTCGTCGTGGACGAGTCCTGTTGGCAGATCAGGCAACCAGCGCAACGGCCCAGTGCGCGCCGAGTGCGCAGCGCTGCTGTCCAGGCGCCAGTCAAGCACGGCGGCGGGATCAGCGGCCGTGCTCAGCTCGCGTTGTGCGACGGCCTCGCGCAGTCGGGTGATCGGGTTTTCCCCGGACACCGCGATGGTGGCCAGGTGCATCCGCAGCACCGGCCAGGCCGGCATCCGGGTCAGTCCGGTGTAGACCTGGTCGGCGGCGGCGTCGATGGCGGCCATTCGGGTGGGGCCGAGGGAGTTTTCGGCCAATGCCCCCACCGAGTGGGTGTACATCCGCGAGGCCATGCCCAGGCGGGTGAACGGGTCTTCGGCGGTGTTGGCTTCGGTGGTGGCCGATACTTGGGCACCGTCGTGGGCCAGCACCCGTTGCAGGACGTCGATGGCGGTGTTGGGGTGGGTGGCTTTGGGAGTTAAGACGTTGTGGGCGTCGGTTTCGGCGGTTTCGAGGTAGACGTGGCTTTCGTCGGTAGCTCGGGTCATCGCGACGTAGAGCTGCTGGCGGGTAAGGCTTTCGGAGCCGATGACGTGACACGTTCCGGTGGTCGTGCGCGATCCGATGGTCATGCCTTGGGAGGCGTCGATAGTGGAGGCGTAGCCCAAGGTGGTGTAGGCGTTGACGTACCACGCCGGGAGGGTGACTTTCTGCCCCGTATCGATGCGTGAAACCGCGAGGGAGCCATCCTTTTTCACCGTCTCGACGCGCCAGCGCTGCCCGTTGCGGACGAAGTCGCGCCCGCCGGCCAGGCGCAGCGTGCGTTTGTTGCGGCGGGTGGCCACGATGTCACCGGCTGACGCGCGCAGGCCGTCGGCCAGGGTGGTTTCGCGCAGCTGCGCCGCTGTGGCGGTGTGTGCCGGGTCGGTGGCCATCGCGTCGAGGCGGTCGGCGCGGGCCCGTTCGTTGAGCTCAGCGACGATGTCGTTGGTCGGGGCCAGCATTGCCGAGTCACGGCCGGCGGCGGTGTCGGTGGCCCATTGGCGGTAGGCCGTGTCGATGATGGTGTCCCCGGAGCCGACATGGATGCGACCCGCGTCGGCGTAAAAGGCGAGCCCGGCTGGGTCGCCCTCGCGCAGCGCTAGGCCGGCTTGGGCTTCGGCGCGGGATTTGAACCGGACGACCTCGGTCAGATTCAGCGCGCCATAGGTCTGGTCGATGTCGCGCAGGATGCCGCCCGCGGAGATCGCGGCGAGCTGTCTGTCGTCACCGATCAGTCGCACGCTGGCCCCACGGGCCATGGCGATGGTAATTACTTCATCGAGCTGTAGGGTTCCGGCTTTTCCGGCTTCGTCGACGATGATCAAGGTGCCGGCGTCGATGGCGTCGAACCATTTGCGCGCTGGATCATTGGCGGCCTTGTCGGGATTGCGGCGCAGCCAAATAAATTTGTCGATGGTGTCGGTGGTCGCCTTGATGTCGTCGCAGAGAACTTGGGCGGCGTTGGCGCTGGGGGACAGGCCCAGCACGGTGCCGCCGGATTCTTCCCAGGCGCGCGAGAGCACCGACATGGCGGTGGTCTTGCCGGTTCCAGCGGGCGCCAACGCCAGTTGCACTCGGGCGCCGGAGGCGGCCATCTCTCGGACCATGGTTTCTTGGCCAGCGTTCAGTGTGCGTCCGCGCTCGGCCTTTTCGGCCAGCAAGGCCATCTCGACCAGGGCGGCGTCGAGGCGGCGACCGTCGGTCTGTCCGGCAGCGTGCAACACCCGTTTTTCCGCCGACAGGATGGCCTGGCTGGTGAACAGTTGAGTGCCATGGGTGCTGTACACGCTGGCGCCGTCGCGCCGGCGCAGCACGGAGGGTTCGGCCAGGTCGGTGTCGGAGACCCGCGCATGTTCCACGCTGTTGGGTTGTGCCAAGGCGGCGGCGGTGATTGCCTCGACGACGTCGTGATCGGTGGCCCAGCCCGCCGCGCGCGCCACCCGTAGCGCTTCGGCGTAGATGTGATTGCGCTGCCAGCTCGACCGCGATTCAGCAACGGTTTCCACGACTGCGCAGGCCTGTTCGGCAATCCATTCGTCGGTGATGTCGGCGGCCTCACGTCGCCGTGGTCTGCGAACGTCGGCCAGCATTTCTGACACTGCGTAGGGGCTGCCGAGGATTTCAATGGCCTGGGTGCGCCACTGCTGGCGTTGCTCGGCCAAGGACCGTGGTTCGTGCTTAGCGGTACGGGTGTCGAGGGTGGCTCGCTGATGCAGGGCGATCGCTTCGACGGTGGTGGGTTCGCGGCCGTGGTCAGCTTGAAATGCCTTCGCCAATTCGGTGTAACGCGCCTTGATCATCACCCGAC
This sequence comes from Mycolicibacterium aromaticivorans JS19b1 = JCM 16368, assembly GCF_000559085.1. Lineage (NCBI taxonomy): Bacteria > Bacillati > Actinomycetota > Actinomycetes > Mycobacteriales > Mycobacteriaceae > Mycobacterium > Mycolicibacterium aromaticivorans. The sequence continues at coordinate 196,559 of NZ_JALN02000003.1, forward strand.
GCGAGGAGAAGCCCTCGTTGACTTCAGCCGGGACACCGACGATCTCGCGTACCGGCCGCTTGCCGCGTTCGGTCGGTGGTCTCTGTGCGAAATGCAGCCCGACACGCTCGACCGAGAGGGCCTCGATGCGCGAGTTGTAGAACTCCGAGGCCGCGACTGTGCCCTTAAACAGCGGCCGGCCGTCCAGAGCCAGCCACCGGTAAATCCCGTCGTGCCCGCGGGCACGGACCTTGTTGCTGACCGCCAGGTGGGTGTGAAGATCGGGGTCCCCGGCACGGCTGTCACGGTGGGTGAAGGCCGTAGCGATGACACCCTCTACGTCGAGCTGGGCTACCCCTTGGGCGCCCATGCGAGTGAAAACCATGTTGTTTTCGATGTACTCCAGAGTGTCCGCGACGGCCTGATCATGGATCTCCTCAAGGGTTTTCGCCATCTCTTTCGGGGCTAACGCCCACAGCACCGAGAAGCTCTTGACGGGGCTGAACGTGAAGTCGTATCCGGCGGTGGAGGTGGTCTGGTCGCGGGTCTGGGTAGCGATGAAACCGGTCAATTCCCGATCATCGAGCGGGGGCCGGTCATAGGTTTCCGCGAACAATTCGCGGGCGATCCGGGTGCGCATCTGGGCGCGCAACGCCTCGTCGATTGGGGCGTTCCACGACAGGCTCTCGCTGAGGTTGTGGTCGCGGTAGGCCACCGCCAGGCGGCGCTGCAATTCGGTGGATGCGTCGTTGATGACGAACGGGCGCCCAAGGCTCACAGCCACTTTGGCAGCCGCCTTGCCGACGCCCATGTTGGCGATCAGGTGTTCGGCGATCTGGCCGGCATTTGGATGCAGGCCCAGACCGAATAGCGCCTTCATTTGATCTTCGGTGACCGCCGACCCGGGCTCAATGCGCCACATCTGATCTTCGAGGTCGGTGACCCAGGTACGCGAGGCGGGATCGGCCAAACCGGCCAGCCCTTTACCGACCCACTGTCCGGGTGACTCACCCTTTTCGGTGTAGTAATCGCCAAGGGATCCGCGGCCCCGTTGATCGGCGTCATGCGCGGCGGTCTGGCGGATCAGGTAGAGGTACCCGTCGCCCGCTGTGAGCTTGTGAATGCCCATCATGACCGCGTCACGAATCAACGGTAAGGGCCGGTCTGGACACTTCCGGCGAATCTCGCAGCAGCTACCACCAAAGTGGCCGTTACCGTTTCGTGACCTTAGTGCAAGAGGTGTGTGGTTCGAGGGGAGGGCAAAACAGGAGGGTGCAGGTAGAGGGCATGCGGTGGGAAAAGGAGAGACGAAGTGTGAGAGACGGAGGGTGGTTGAGCGAGAGGCAGGATGGATGGTGAAAATGGTCAGCAGCAAAGCGGAATGTGATGGTTCGAAAGCGAAGGGTGAAGGGCTGGGTGGTCGGGCCGGCCGGTGCAGGCTCAGGGGTGTTGCGAGATTCGCCGGAAGTGTCCTGGGTCGCCCCTACGATTGCCCCATGGAGAAGACCACGAGTCGCAAGTTGGCCCGTCGGCGGTTGTTGGAGGCCCAGCAGCAGGCGGCGGCAGCGCGTGAACAGCGTGAGCGCGCCAATCTCGCTGATATGACTGAGTTCACGGTGCGCATGGCGCAGGTGGACGAGGTCGACGCCTGGTACGCGGGACGGGTCGACAAGTTGAAGGAAGAGGCTGAGCGCAAGCGTCATGCTCACCGCGCTGCTGCAGGAAAGGCGTTGCACGCCATGCGGTTGCGTGGCGAGACGATGGCGACCATCAGTGGCACCACCGGCCTGAGCGTCAGTCGGCTGCGCGAGCTGTTGAAGTTCGCATCCGAGGACCACACCGAGAATGCCTCCCACGCGGACACCCCACAGGCTCAGGTGGTGGCGTTGCCCAACCGTATGTCGCCAGAGGCTGGTGACCACACACCGCCGGAAGCTGCGTTGGGCGCCCACTAGGCAACACCATCAACTATGTTGGGCGACAGCATGATCACCGAAGGTGGGCGCACCCACCGGGGTTCGCGACCGCTACCGCTGCGTGTTGATCCTGTCGAGCATGCCGACGAGATTGTGCGGTTCCAACGCCGCATCGTGGTGGGACCACTCGACACCGATTGCCATGTCTGGAGCGGTGGGCTCAGTGACGACGGGTACGGCGTCTTTCGCATCACCCGCGGCGGCGTCCGGCATGTGGTGAGGACATCGCGGTACGCGCTGGCGTTGTCGCTCAACGGTTCTGTGCTGGAGCCACACATCCACGCGCTCCATGAATGCGACAACCCGATCTGTGTGCGTATCACCAGTGCCGAGGACTTCGTGCGCGGCTCCGGTGTTCACCTGGTGGGTGGCGATCGGCGCGACAACATGCGGCGCATGGCGCGCATGCGGCGTGGCGGCGGTCGCCGTGCGATCCTCACCCGTGACGCCGGTGCGGTGTCACGGGCCGAGCGTTCACGTGCCCTCCGCGCCGCCGTTGTCGACGGGTGGGATGCGGAGCTGGTCGCCGCTGCCTTATTGGGAGCAGGACAGCCGACGTTGTGGTGACGGAGTGCGGTCGCGTGCCCGGGGGATGCGCCGGCGGCCGATGTCGCCACGCGTGGGCGGCGCCGCGCCCGAGGGCTACATCGCGTTGCGGTAGTGGGCGTCGGCGAGTTGGCTGAGCTTCCAGGTGGACATGTTGGGGTCGGTGGGATCGGTCGTGAGGGGCAGGTATCCGCGCAGCCACCCATCGACGATGTATTCCTGTCGGATCCACTCGTCGATGTCGGCCGGCGCGAGTTTCAACAGGGTGTGGGCCGCGCGGTCAAGGGTGGCGCGGTCGACGCCGTTACGTTCGGCGTTGGCGTACTGGAGGTCTATGCCGTTGAGGTGCTGTTCGGTGGCGGCGTCGTGGTCTAGGGCAGTGAGGAGCTGGCGGGCCAGTTCGAACACGTAGGGCCGGTTGACGCTCATGGAAGAACCTTTCGGGTGTCGGTGAGGAGTGCGTTGGCTTGTTGGCAGATCGTTGTTAGGAACGTCCAGGCGATGGTGCGCGGGTCATCATCGGCGGGCGGGTAGGTGAGGTTGGTCCATCCGTAGGTCAACCCTGGCGATGTCTGTTGGTCTCGCGGTCGGACGATGAGCACATAGCCCGGGCCTGGGGGGTCGTCGGCGGTGATGAGGGCAAGTTCGACGCGATCGTCACCGACGATCGTCCCGAACACGACTGCCTCCTCGACTAGTGCGTCGAGCGCGGCGGCCGGGCCGGGAGTCGCAGGCGTGGGGAGGTCGTTTTCGATTGTGTCGGACCGAAGTTCGATCCAATCGTCAAACGCGTTCGGGTCGACGCGGAACGGGGCGAAGTCGACGCGCGAGTGGGGGTTAGCCGCTGTGGTCATGGGGTGCTCCAGGTCTGGCCGTCTTGGGACTGGTGATCGCCGCGGTGGTGGTCCTCGCGCCAGCACAGTTGGGATCCCAGGGTGCCGGGGCGCACTTCCAGACATACGGGTGCTCCGGCGTCGAGCCGATCGAGTTCGGCGGCGAGGACGCGTCCCGGGTGGTGGGAGGTGGTGTGCGTCGGTTCGATGGTGGCGGTGGCTGTCACGCGCTGCTGGGCCAGGCAGAGCAGGTCGTAACTTTCGTGGGCGGTCGTGATCTGGTTGGCGATCGGGTCACAATCGCCAGCGGTGACATAGATCGCCAGGGCGGCGGCGGCCGCTGCGCGGTCCACGTGATCGCTGACGATCGGCGGTTCGGGACTGTCCATGGCGATGATGAGGGTGTGCACGTCGACTCCGTAGTGTTCAGGCTGTCGCAGGAAGGTCAAGCAAGCTCAGTTGCGCGCTGCCGTGACGCGCCTCGGCGATGATGTCGGCCATGGACAGGTCAGCGCGGAACGAGTGACCGACCGCGGCCTCGACCGCGGCGTAGCGGGCGGCCAGGTCGGGATTGAGACGCGCCGAGCAGAGCAGGTCGGCGCGCGAGGACAGCACACAGAAGCGGCAGGAAAGCCGTGACATGCCCTCGCTATAAGCGCGATGGGGGCGGGTGCCGGCCGCCGCGATGCGCTGCCACACGTCGGCGACGGTGTAGTGGTGGATCGGATACCAGTCGTCCACCTGGCGCCTGCCGTTGCTGGCCGCTTGATTGGGCGCGTAGGGGATTCGGCGGGCGCGTGCGGTGCTTTCGGCCGCCCGTAAACCCATCACGTTGCACACGCGCACTGGGCGGTCCACGACGGTCCCGCTGTCACGCAGCTCGGCAACGAGTGCGGTCATGATCTTGCGGATGGGACCGCGCTTGTGGTCACTGGTGCACCACCGCCGTGCGGCGTCTGGCCACATGCCGCGCGCGGCGACGCGCTCGAGGATGGTTTCGGTGGTGTGAGCGTCGGCGGCGGCGCGCCGCGCGAGTTCGAAGCGCAGCCCGTAGTGGGCGGCGTGTTCGGCGGCCAGCTCGGCCACGCCATCCCACTCGGCGTCACCGAGGTCGGCGTGAACGACGACCACTCGGCCTAGAGCATCTGCGGCACGGGCGTGTTCGACGACAACATCAAGGCAGGCCTGAGAGTCCTTGCCGGCGCTGCTGTTGACCAGCACGACGTCGTAGGCGGCAAGGTCCGGCGCTGGGCCTGCGGTCACGGTGGTGTGGTCGGTGGCGGTCATGGTGTCCTCGGTGGTGGGGTGTGTCGGTGGGGTTCACCGGCGCTACGCGGTGCGCGTTGCTTGGGAATGGTCGTCGGTGGCGATGACGAGGGGGGCCACTCGTGTCGTATGGGTCGGTCCGGCGAGGATCGGGTGGATGCCATGTCCGTCGTCGGGCCGCGATGCGATCGTTGGGGTGCGCACCGCTCGCAGGGCGGCCTGGGCATCGGCGTGGTCGAAGGCTTCCCACCAGGAGGCTGCGTCAGGGTCGTATGGATCGACGATGGTTGCCGTGTAGCTCATCGACGGGTGGCGGTCTCAGGCGGCCTGGTTGACTGGCGGAGTGTCGATATTCGTATGTGTTGTATTCATGGATTTCCTCCTCTGTTGTGTGCATTTTTGTTTCAGTGACCTGTTACTAGCGCTACTAATTCCGCAGCGGGTAGGGCGGCCATCATGTTGACGGCGAAGGGCCAGACGATGTTGTTGACTGCGCTCTTCCATTTGCTTTTGTCGGTGCTGTTGGCGGCGCCGCGTACGACGGCGCCTGCGAGACGTTCGAGTGCGTCTTGAAGGCTGAAATCACCGACTGTGGCGTAATTCTGGGTGCACCAGCGGACGTGAGCGATGACGTCGTTGATGTGAGCACGCAGTGGTGCTGGGATAGAGGGGTCGCTTTTCAAAGTTTCAGCGACGCTCTCAATGTAGCCGTTGATCCTGTCGATGCCGTCGGCTTCAAGGGTCGGTACTACGTCTTCCAGGCGCTCAGCAAGCATTTCGAGAGTGTTCAGGCTGGTTTGGTCGATCGTGGCGGTTCCCTGACCCTGCCAGCCCCCGCTGAATGAGAAAACGACCTGATACCACGTTGGGACGGCCTCTCGGGCGACTCGCATGTTGCGGCCCTGGCTTTCCAGGAGCCCGATAAGTTCTTCGATCTCTCTGAGATGACTGATCGCCAACGTGTGGTCGTCCCAATTTTGACCGTTCAGTCCGCGAGCCGAGGCAGCATTGACGTTCTGTGGGCCGCGCCAGCTGAGGAACTTGGCATGTAATAGTTGGGCGGGGTTAGACATAGCTGTGGTGCTCTCTGAAGGACTGTGTCGGTTCTGTTTCTGATTTGCGCCGCGCGAGTAGGTATTCAGTTCTGTCTCGTTGGCCGAACTTGGCCCACTGAGTTGTCGCGGAGGCGCTGAGGCCGAGCTGTGCGGCGACAATGGCTGCCGGGAGGTCGCTGGTGAGAGCAACCATGGCGTAATTGCGGCCTAGTCGACTCGGGACGCCGGCTTCCGCGAGTTTCACGCTGAGAGTGCGGGTATGGATGGGTTCGTGTGCGCGGGCGCCGGGAAAGAGGAAGTGGGCGTCGCTGTCAGGCGTTTGTGCGCGTGGGTTCTGGGATGCCTGTTGTGTGAGTCGGTTGACGAGCGTTGCGACAGACTCGGGCAATTCAATTGGATGGTTGACGAGTGTGAGCTGTGTGCACGGGCCCGTCGAGGTGACGTGTGCGGTGGTCAGACGCTGAATGTTGACCAGTTTCGCTCCGTAGAGCAGCACGAGCAGTCCAGCGACTCTGGTTTGGAGTTCGATACCGCAGTGCTCGTCAAGCAGCTTGGCGATCTGACCCCGGTGGTCTTGTTCGTCACTGATCTCACTCGGCGGCACCTGTGATCCGCGTGCGAGCGTGACGTTTTCGACGATGCCACGCTTGTTGAGCCACGCGACAAAGCCCTTTATCCGGCGACTGCGGTTGCGGTCTCCTGCTGTCCAGTCGTCGAGCATCGTTTGGGTGAGGTCACCGATTCGATGCCCGGATGATTCCACGTGCTCGATGAGTCGCAGCGCCAGCCGGATCCGCTCGCGGCTCGAATCGGCAGCGTTGGCAGTAAATCCTCGCCGAGCGGCCCGGCGTCGTGCTGTGCGCAAAATGCCCCATCGTGCATAGGGTTCCAGCAGCGCAGCGTGGCGCGGAGCCAGGGAGGCGGTAAATTCGTCAATCCATGTTTCGAGCCGCTCGATCGGCTCGTCGCGCCGCGTCAAGACGTTGGCTTCGACCAGCAGGGCCCGCAGATAGTGGCGGGCTTGGCCGGGCGGGCACGCATCGACGGTCGCGTGGGTGAGGGCACCTTCCGCAGTGGCCAAGAAGCGCAATGCTTCTTGAGTGCGCGCTTTGATTAGCCAACGCAGCGTCGAGGCGGGCCGGCCACGACGAGCAAGCAGGTCGGGCAACATGTCCAGGCCCTCACGAATCGAGCCATCTTCTGCGGTGAGCAGCTCTTCAGTCAGTCGTCGAATCGAGCAGCTCAGGCAGGTGCCTTCGTAGTGCTGCGGGCCGCCTTGATCGCAAGTGGCGCAGACGTAGTCGGTGAGACTGCCCGCGCACGGCCCGCAAGCCAATTCGCCTGCCGGGGTGTGGCCGATAAGGACTTTGGTATGGCCGCAACTCGAGCAGACGTCGGGATGGTTCGTTGAACGCTTATAGCACGAGAAGCACACCGGTCCGAGCGGCCAATGCGCGTGGGTAGGACGTGTTTTCCCGCATAGACCGCACTGCGCGTCCGGAGACTGCACGCAGCTCTTGCAAAGATCAGTGTCCCCGAGCTGAACGCGAGCGGCGATCGGACGCACGTTGCCGCACTTGCCGCAAGCACGCATCGGGGCTTTGTAGCAGCGCTGGCATAGCGGGCCCTTGACGGTCATCGATTTAGCGTGATCAAGACGACCGCAGCCCGAGCAGACATGTTTCGGGCGAGCGCAGCTGCCGCACAATGCTTTACCGTCCGCTTGCCGTGTAGAGGGCACCTTATTTCGCCCGCAGCTGGCGCAAGTTTCCATCCGCTGCGGGTCGTTACGGTAGCAGCGTTTGCAGACTCCGCCATCCGGGGTGCGGGCGGCCCGTTGCGCGAGTCGACCGCAGCGCACACAAGTGTGCTTGGGGGGTGCCACGACGCTCATGAGGCACCGCCTGGTCTGCGGATTGTGGTGCGTCGCGGCTTAATCGGAGTGACCTTGCCGGTGGAGTCTTGACCTCCAACCGCCTTACGTCTCGCAACCTCGTTGATTCGCGGCTCGATCAAGTCGTTTGGAGTGCACTCCAAGATGTCGCACAATGCGACGAGAATGTCCATGCTCAATCGCTGCGGCTGGCCGGTTACTAGGCGATAGGTCTGCTCCCGCGACAAAGACACGCCACGATCGGCTAGGTGCGGTTGCAGATCCGTGGTCGAGAACATTCCACGCTCGGCCATCTTCATGCGCAGATGCCACACGTAATCCATCTGTCTCATCGTGATGACCCCCCGAGCTCGGTGCCGTAGCGGGAGTGCATCGATTGGGACAAAAGGCGATTGCGGTACTCGTTTGACACGCCGACATAGATGGCGGTCGTCGAGGAGAACGAGTGACCAACCTGCTCTTGGATGAATCGTTCCGGGTAGTCGAACTCAACTAGGTGAGTCACGTACGAGTGACGCAACGAATGTAGGTCCAGTGTTGGGTCAATGCCGGCTTCATCGCGCGCGGTGCAAAACGCTTCATTGAGCGTCCGCATGCCGACTCGTGATCCCCGCTCGGTCAACCACAATGCCGGGCGCTTCTCGCTGGGAAACAGCGGTCGCACATCAGTCATGTAGTGATCGAGGATTTCAACGATCCAGCTCATCTCCGGAATCGTCAGTACGGTGCGTCGCTTGGGCGCTCCACCGCGCGAGGCCTTGCCGTACCGAACCGACACCGCGCCAAACCTGCCGAAGTCGTCCATCTTTGAATTACGGCGCAGATCAACAACGTCGATATGGACGACCTCGCGCCGACGTAAACCGAAGGCGTAGCAGAACTTCAACATCGCTGCGTCACGCAAGGCTGTTCGTGCGCCCTTGCGGCCGCGGGCACGGATGGTGCCGACTCGGGCATCAGCGGCATCGAAGAGCGCCTGAACCTCGTCATAGGTCAGCGGACGCCGGGACGGATCACCTTCGTAGTCCCCGACATGGACAATCGAGTTGTCCTCGTGAAAGACCTGCTGGGGAATTTCACCGAACTGCTGCGTGCACTCCGCGATCCAGCCGTACCGCGGATCAAGCAAGTACTCGCAAAACATCCGGATATCGATCTCGTAATTACGTGCGGTCGATAGCCGCAACGGCGTTGAACCAGAACGCAACTCACTAATCCACGCCTCACCCTCAGAAGGCGTCCACTGCCACGGATACAAGCCAGAGAACTCCACAAACCGACGCACCAGCCGACGCCGGGGCACGATCGTGGAGTCCTTCAGGAACCGGGCCCGTTGCTGGTTCTCCCAGCCCTCCAACATCGCTTCAAGCACCGCGCGTTGCGGATCAAGCTGAACAACATTGGGCGCCAACATCCGGCGGGCTACGCCATCGGCATCGCTAGTCACAAGCCCTGTTGTAACAGATGCATCGTTGATGCACCAGACTTTGGACCGGTGTTGACCATCGACTACCAGCGTCGAGGTCTCACCCCCCAACGCCTGAGCTGCTACAACAGACAACATTGCTAGCCAACCAATGTTGCATCAGATGACAATATTGCTCCATTTTTGAGGGCCTTGAGCCGGTCGGGGCGGAAACCCGAGAAGTGCTCGTTGGGCCCGGCGTACACCACGGGCGCCTGCAGGTAGCCGAGGGACATGACGTAATCGCGAGCCTCGTCATCGACGGTCAGATCGATTTTCTCGTACGAAATGCCTTCCTTGTCGAGCATTTTGAAAACCGCGTTGCACTGCACGCAGGCGGGCTTGGTGTAAACGGTAACGGTGCTCATGATCGGCTCCTTTTCAGTGGTGATGATATGTCCATTTTATATTCGGTTTTCGCCCATAGCAACGCTTCTGCAAAAGAATTCGGACCAATTTCGGCGCGTCTTGTACCGCTTTTTACCGATGTTGTGATACAGCCGGTCATCGCAGGTCGAACCGCATACCAAGCAAGTCACGAACAGCCCGAACCGGTCGTTTCGTGTCATTCTGCTGACCATTCTTTTAGCGCTTCTCGACGCATTATCAGCGACCGGAAAAGCGACCGCAGTGCATAGGTCCGGGCGAAAAGTTTCCTTTCCGCAATAGCGGCGATTGAATGCCATTCGGAGGAAACTTTTCGAGCCGTTTACGGCGGTCCCGCGGCCTTGCGCGAAGGTTCTTTCCGGTCAACGCTGGAATGTGCGAGAAGCTCACGCCGGTACCTTCCGTCGTCGGCCCGCCGCGAGCGACCATCTCCAGATCGTGAATGGTGTTGCGCGGGGGTTACATCGGGAGCTGTGGGTGGTGGGGCGGCGGCGCGCCCCCACCACCGCGTGTGGTCAGCTCTCCTGCGTGGCTTCGTCGTAGACGTCATCGGCGGTGCGTTGGCCGACGATGACCTTTTCGATGTCGCTGGGCTGGTAGCCGCTGTCGATGAGGAACTGCAGGTACGCGTCGGAGCCCACGGTGGACGCGATGTAGGACGCGGTGCCGGTGATGCCCGTGCGGGCGTTGCGCCAGACGCTCTTGTCGGTGCGGGCCTCCAGCGCACCGAGGACCACGGCCAGGCTGATCACCTGTGCGCGGGCGTCGATGTTGGTCGAGAAGTCGTTGACCATGGCGCGCACGGCCCGCTCATCCTTGACGCCCAGCAGCTCGGCGGTGAGGCCCGAGCCGTGGTTCTGACTGAGGATGTAGGGATCGCGGGTCAGGCAGTGCGCCACGAAGGTGGCCGCGCCCTTGGGTGCGGTCTTGCGGGCCAGCAGCTTGGTCACGTAGTCGCGTCGAACGCTCTCGGCAGCATCGGCGAGGCGGTTGAGCACCAGCACCTTGCGTCGCTCGCGGCGCTCGGCAGCCTGTTGCGCGGCCTCCCTCTCGGCGATGGCCTCGGGGCTGTCGTCGTCGCTGTCGATCGTTGACCCGGCTTGGCGTGCCGCGACATTCCGCAGGGATGGTGCCAGCGCGAGACCGGCTGCCGCGTAGTCCAGGCAGTACCACTCGGGGACGATGACGGTCTTTTCGGTGATGGTCGAGGCATGGCACAGTCCCTCGGCGGGTTCGGCGTCGTCGTCGTTCTCGGTGTCCCAGTCGATATCGCCCTCTGCGACCTCGTCGCCTGTCGTCTTGTCGACGTAGACGCAGTCGTCGGTCAGGTAGACCGCCCAGTGCTCGGGCTTCTTCTCGACATCATCGGGCAGCTGTTCATCGTCGCTGGTGCGCAGGTACTCGAGCCCCACGGCGGACAGGTCCGACCAGCGCGGGCGGTCTTCCAGAATGGTGTAACCCGGTTCGGTGTATTCCTTTTCCGCAACGGCGATGAGCGCATTGATTTCGCGCGCCGAGCGCAGAGATGACACGGCATGCTCGAAGTGAGAGCCCCCGTAGTGGGCCGCACGCAGCAGCCGCTGGACGGCATCCTCATCGTCTTGGAACTCGGCCAGCACTTCGGCCTGGGTGAAGTCGAGCTGCCCGCCGTCGAGCGCGTCGAGGGCCGTCGCCGATTTCGAGACTGCGCCAGCGGCTTTCACGTCTTCGCGGCGCATCGAGAGCTTCTTGGCGACCTTGGTGGCCGACATTCCGGTGTCGAGCAACTGCTGGATGGCGCGTGCCCGCTGGGACTTTTTCAGGTCATAGCGCCGATCGTTGGCGACTACCTGCTGCACGATCCGCTCGGCGGTGGCGGTGTCGTCGTCGGAGGCCCCGGTGGGCAGGACATACACCGGCACGCTACTCAGGCCGACCTCGCGGGCTCCGAGGGTGCGGCACTGTCCTTCGCGGACCAGCGTGCGGCCCTCGGTGTCGCGCACGGCGATAATGGGGACAATCACGCCGAGCTCGCGAAGGCTGGCCAGGAATTCCTTGTCCAGCTCGACCTGATCGCGGACGTTATCTTCAAACTCCAGGGCCTGGGGGTCGATGTACTCGACCGACCCGGCGACCTGCTCGGTGGTGGTGTCGGTGGTGGTTGACATGGTTGGTGACCTTCCTCGCTAATGTGGGCACCCCGCGTCGGGCCGCCCGTTCTTTTGCCGTCTGGCGAAAACGAATTGGTGGCCAGCGGCGCAGGTGAGCGGGAAGGTCTCGGGCGCAGAAGTTTTCCCGTGAGCGCAGCGAACACGCTTGGGAAAAGTTCTGCGAGCCCGCAGGGCCCGGAGCGCAGCGGAGGCCGACGGCCTTCCGCGGCCAAGACGCGGCCACAAAATGAGTGGGCCAGAAGGCAAAACAACGGCGTTATCAGTCACGCCGAAGGCGTGTCAATCTAGCTGTTGTCTGTTGCCGCCGTCCGGAATACGCCGTCCGGATTCGAGCGCACCTGCGGGAGGCGTCTCCCATAGGTTGGGGTTCGCCCGAAATACCTCGATCTGGACAAAAACATCTTTGGCGAGTTCGTCCAGACAGATGACCAGTCAGACTGCCGCTCAAGCCAATCGGCAAATGCCTGGAGCGACAGCGTAGTCGTGCCGTACCGAGTCCCGGATCATTTCACTGGCACAGACTCGGTGCGCCCGTTGCAAGGCGGCCCCCACAATCCGCGTTCGGCTTGGCGGGCTTCACTTTCGGCGGCTTCGATTTGCGGGGTGCGGGCCGCGGGATGGTGCTCGTAGATGTAGCTACGGGCCGCGCCGGCCCGAGCCGCCTCAATCGAGAAGTCCCAGCCGCCAGGGCGATCCAGGTATGCAAGGGTGCGGGCGTAGCGATCGTGGGCGTCTTGACTTGGATCACTCACGATGGCCACCCGTTGCCCTGTGAGGGTGGTACGGGCGAAGTCGGTGGCCTGCGGACCCCAGCATCCGACGCTGTATCCGGGCTTATGCACCTCGGGGCTGTCGATCCCATTTATTCTGATACGCAGGCGACCTCGGGTGTCGTCCACGACGTCCACGGTATCGCCGTCGACCACACGTAGCACGGTGGCTGTCGTGGCGATGTCGGTGTCAGCGTGCGAGGGCGAACAGGCCGGAGCAAGCAGGGTGATCGCGGACACCGCGCAACCCAGCACGGCCACGGCGCGGGCACGCGACAGTAGCCGCTCGGCGTGGGTCATGACCGCCCGCTGTAGTGCGCTTCGGCGAGCTGGCCCAGGTGCCAGGTATGCAGGGTCGGGTCGTCAGCCTGGACGTTCAGCGGTAGGTAGCCCTGCAACCACCCGTCGAGAATGTATTCATGCAGTACGAAGTCGTCGGGGTCTTCGCCGCCCTGCTGCAGGACCCGCACAATGGCGATCGCTCGGTCCAGGTCGGCGGCGTCGACGCCGTTGGCCTGAGCGGCTTTTCGCACCCCATCGAGATCCTGGCCATTGACGACAAGGGCGGCCAGCTCGAACATGTAGGGCCGGTTGGTGGCCGCCATCGTCATCGTGTCCCTTCGGTTGGTGCTGCGTAGGGTTCACGGTAGTGCGGTCGATGCCTGGTTAGCGCCGCGCCAAGGCGTCATTTTCGAGCAAGGTGAGTAGCTCGTGATCGCCACGACTGCACCGCACCAATATTTTTGGAGGCGTGGTGCGAGCATTATCGTTGGCGACGTGCCGCCAACCCAGTTCGACCTCTCGCCAGAGTGCCTGGGGTGGGCCCAGCTGGCTCGCTACAGGTGGGACGTCGCCGCGGCGGTGCTTCGCCGCCCGGGGGAGCCTGGCTACGGATTTCGGGGCGCCCCGGGCGGTCGGGTGGAGATGATCGAGCTGGTCGATGACGGGCCGGGGGAGCGGATACTGTACGCGGCCGATGCCACGGTGATGGAGTGCTTTGTGTTCACCGTTGTTGGGGATGATGTGCGCGATGATCTGGACTTGCCGTACCTGGAATTTCCGTCTGGGCCGGCGGATATCGCGCCCCACTATCACCTGGGCGAGGGCGTGAACGGCTCGCGGACCCTGTTTCGGCGCGATTCGCCGGTTGCCGCCACACCTGGCGACCATGCCAACCTGTCGGCCCTCGTGCCGTTGTCACACTGCCTCGGTTACAGCCTCGACGAACTCAAGCAGTCGTTCCTTCACCAGGGCGGGGCGCCACTGCTGCGGGGAGGACGATACGCACCGCGTAAGTAGCGACTGCCGTATGCCTGACCGACCGCGGTGTTCGGTTCGTCGTCCAGGCGGCGGTAGACGGTGTGTCCGCATTCCTCGCACGTCCGGCTACATGTCGCCATGGTCCACTGTCTCGTTGGCGGGGTGCTGCGGCCGCTGTAGGACTGGCCGCGAATGGGGGTGAGACCGTCGTCGGACCAGCGGAGTCCACAGCGCGGGCAGTGCATCAGCATGGTGCAGATCCAGCGGCCCTCGGCCAGTCGTACCAACCCGGAGGTGAACCAGGACCACGATGCACCCATATAGCGCAGTATCGCACAGGTGTTCGATATGGCGGACGCCAAAACCGGTGCCCAGACCAATGCCCTCGACTAGGCGACCGGTCGCGACAGCGCTGTCGGCGCCGGCGTGCGTCCAGCCGCTCGAGCTGCGACATGCCGCTTCCCGCGACCGTTATCGTTTCTCGGTCGAGGGTGTTCGATCACTTGTTTGAGCGACGACCCAGGGAATGCCGACGCCGATGCCGCAGACGGTGAGGGTGAAGGCGGTGAAGATTGGTGACCAAAGCCCGAGATTTTCGAGCCATTCAGGCTTGTGTAGTGCGCAGTCGAAAATGGCGCCAATAACCAGAAACTCGGCAAAGAGTGAGGCCAGGCTGGTCAAGGCTGCCGCGCCGGAGGACGCTGGCCATTGCCTCTTCTGGTGAGTTCCTAACAGTGCGGCAGCAGCGACAACTGCCACCAGCGCGACCCATGGTGAGAGTGGCGTATTCATAGACGCGAGCGTATCCGCCAACTACGACACCGCGGGGTAGGCGCCGTCGTTCAGCGGCAGCTCTCGTGCGGCGGGCCGCTTTGTCAGTCGCAGCGGCAAGAATGCGTTCATGATCGATGACGCAGGCGGATTGCCCGTTCGGCAGAGCCCGCGCACGCGCGCCGGCGATGCGCGGACGCCTCTAAACACACCCGCCAACCCGGCCATACCCTGCGAAATACCCTGATGCACATAGTATTTCGATGACCACCATCGGCGCAGGGCGGTCACGCTGCGCCGATCACCAGCCGGAGAGCACCATAGAACCCACCCTAGTGATCTCGACGCTGTTCGCCTACGGCTCGCTGGTCGCCGCCCTCGGACTCCTCCAAACGTCCCATCCCGGCTAAATTGATGCCAGCGGGTTACCGAAATATGTTGGATAGCAGTCAATTTCCTGCGACCTGCCCATCGCAGGGATACATTCGCAGTTACTTGGTTTCATCTCTCCCCGAGGGCCAGGGGGTGAGGGGCTCGGATGGCCTGCTATCCGAGCCCCTCCACCCGTGTGCCGAACCCTCAGTCTGCCTTATCTCGCCTCGTCCAAACACCGGGATCCAATCGGTTGGCGGACCGCGAGGTCCCGTGGGGAACAACAGTGTTCGTCCGTCAGTGTCTAACCATCAGTCCCCTTGTTCACCAAGACCGATTGACAGTCATCACTTACACTCAGTGATGTTCCGTTGAGTTCGTGGCCTGGCTGTTTAGAATTCGTGCCACCTGCTTTTTGGGTTGGCTTTCAGTGGGACTGCCGACCTCGGGCGTTACGGGACAGCACAATACGGCCAGCGTTGCGGCTGGCCCGTCAGACGCACCCGGGCCTGGCTCTATTGCCTTCGTGTCGCTGCGGCGGGATCTCCCTAAACAGTTGACGGCCATGGACGTTGCCGGCCCGGGCGCGCTTGACGATCGCCACTCGACACCGCGGAGAACAACCATGCCCACAGTGACACTGGGCGTTGACGCCCACAAACGAAGCCACACCGTCGTCGCCGTCGACGCCGTCGGCAAGAAACTCGCCGCCAAGACCGTACCCAGCACCAGCATCGGACACGCCGCCGCATTGAGCTGGGCGCGTGTGCAATTCGGAGTGGATCTGGTGTGGGGTATCGAGGATTGCCGCTCCATGACAGCTCGACTTGAGCGTGACTTGATGGCGGCCAATCAGATCGTGGTGCGAGTCCCTCCGCACCTGATGAGCCGCTCACGTGCGTCCTCACGCGAACCGGGGAAATCCGATCCGATCGACGCGTTAGCTGTCGCTCGAGCTGTCCTGCGCGAACCGGACCTACCGCGTGCGGCCCACGACGAAACGTCATTCAGTCTCAAGTTGTTGGTAGACCGACGCGACGACCTGGTCACCATCCGGCGCGGGATGATCAGCCGCCTGCTCGACCGCGTCCACGCCCTAGACCCAACCCACGTCAACCCCACCAACTGGGACCGCGCCAAAGTACGTGCCGACCTGCACACCTGGCTAGCGCAGCACACCGGACTGATCGCCGAGCTGGCGCGCGCCGAGCTCGACGACATCGACCGGCTGACCGCCCAGATCGTGGCCCTAACCGAGCGACTCACCCACCTGATCAATCAGGTGGCGCCGCGGCTGTTGGCCAAGCCCGGGGTAGGGCCGCTGTCTGCGGCCAAGATCGTCGCCGAAACCGCCGGCGTTGAGCGATTCAAAAGCGAAGCCGCTTTCGCCCGTTACGTCGGCGCCGCACCAACACCGAACTGGTCCGGGGGACAAACCCCGACCGGGCGTCGACTTCAACCAAGCCGCCGCGGAAACAGGCAACTCAACAGCGCTCTTCACCGCATTGCGGTCGTTCAAATTCGGTTGAAAGACTGCCCCGGTCGCGACTATGTCGAACGGCGCGTCGCTGAGGGCGACACGAAATCCCAAGCCATCCGCTCGCTCAAACGCCGCCTGGCCCGCGTCGTTTACCAGGCCCTCATCGAAGATCGCGCACTCACCAATCAGGTGGCGGCCTAACCAGATTCAATTCTCGCCGAGCCATAGCCGGCTTTCGCCGATCCTGCATAGGTGCCTCATGCGGGCAGGGGAGCGCCGTTCTCGTCCAGGAACGAGTGTTTGAGGGCGGGCAGGTCGTATCGCATGAAGTGCGAGAGCGGGACGAGCTTCACCAGGCTCAGCGCGGGATCGCGCGCCGCAGCGATCGGGCTGCCGTCGGTCCGGCTCAATGCCGGGGTGCGCCCCGACCAGCCTTTGAGTCAACTGGTCAAGCATCTGCTGCTCGGTCAAGGCGGCCACATTGATTAGGTTGCGGCGAGAGTAGGGGCTCGTCAATAGGACAAAGGACTCAGTCCAGTAGTGCGGCGATGTCGCGATGGGTCCAGACGCGGTCTTCGACGAATCCTGTGAGGGCGCTGTCAAGTAGTCGACTACGGGCGTCTATGGGATGTACCCGCCCGCCTGTTAGCGGCCTTCGGTCGTACTGTTGGCGCGTGGCCAGGAAAAAGCCGACGCCAACCACGTTGTTTGACGACCGCGACCGCGAGGACTACGGCCACAAGAAATGGGCCGAGAGCCAATACGGCTTCCTGAACCGCCGCGCCGGCCCAGAATGGGACAACGTTAGACGCGAAGCGGAGCGTTGGTACGCGGAGTTTGATGACCCTAGCCGCGATCTGCTACGCCGTTTTCGCAGAAAAGAGGACGAGCAGCACCTACCGGCGTGGTGGGAACTATATGTGCACCAGCTCTTTGTCCGCCTCGGCTACGAAGTAGCGGTCCACCCGCAGTTACCACGCCGGGAAGAGCGACCCGACTTCCTTGTCACCCGCGGCACCGAAAGCCTTTACGTCGAAGCCACGACCGTATTCAACGGTGACTACAATATGAACCCGCACGGGCAAGCGTGGGTGCAGGACTTCATAGACAGCGCCCAAAACCCCGACTTTATGGTGGATATCGAATTCCCACGCGTAGCCCCGACAGGCTGGCCACGCCGAAGAGAAATCGTTGACCCACTCGAGCAGTGGCTCGCTCGTTTGGATTGGGCTGAAGCGCGCGCAGACTGGGAATCGAACGGGATTGGCTATATGAGTTCCCCGCGGTGGCGGTGGAACCACGAGTGCGGTGATTGGACCATCGCATACCTGGCGACACCTGTACAAGCGGAGTCTCGGCGAAAGGGCAGGCGCCTGATCGCTATACCCGCGACATCAGCGGCAAATTTCAGTCACGACATTCAAAGAATACGAACCAAGTTAAACGAGAAGGGCGGCAACAAGTACAGCTCGCTGGACGGTCCGCTCGAAAAACCGGTTGTCGTCGCAATGCAACTGTGGAACCAGGTCGACGAAGATGATCTGGTGAACGTGCTTTTTGGCAGCGCACACGTTGAATGGTTCATGGATAATACAACGGGATCTGTTGTGCCCGAATCGATTAGATCAGTACGCGTCCCAGATGGCTATTGGCGTCCTGACTTTGATCCACGTGGCACGCGCATATCCGGGGTACTGTTCGGCAACACCCTAAGCTCCTATCGTGTGGCCTCGAAATTGCCTGAGCTGTGGCTCAATCCGTGGGCATCCGTATTGTTGCCCAACCTTGATCCCTTCCGAACGCGCTACGTTGACGATGAGAACAGACTAGCGACTCGTGAGGCCACAGATACCGCGCCGACTGTCTTCAACCTGCCACGACAGTGGCCCAACGCTACGATCTAGCCGCACACAATTGCGGGCACATCGCGGTGGTCGGTCCAGCGGTCGCCAGCCGCGATTCGGGGCGCTGGGGCGCCTGCCAGACAAGATCGCGGTCGCGATGCCCGAATTCGTCACCGCTACCTTGCCGACCGATCCCTTCACGATGTCCAAGCCAGCTACGCCTCGAGGTGGACTAAATGGCGGAATCCCTCACCGATCGGGCAGCACTTGCCGCAGATCTGGAACGTGCCCGTAGCGACTTCCGGCATCTGTTGGCCGTTGCGGATGATGACTGGAA
The DNA here is from genome assembly GCF_000559085.1 of Mycolicibacterium aromaticivorans JS19b1 = JCM 16368. Classification (NCBI taxonomy): domain Bacteria; kingdom Bacillati; phylum Actinomycetota; class Actinomycetes; order Mycobacteriales; family Mycobacteriaceae; genus Mycobacterium; species Mycolicibacterium aromaticivorans. The sequence goes on from NZ_JALN02000003.1 coordinate 214,944, forward strand.
CAGACCCACTCAGGGCACTCGCTGGACCAACGAACAGCTGTTGTTCCACATGGTGTTCGGCTACATGGTCGTGCGGCGGCTCCTGTTTCTCGTGCGCTTATTCGGGCGGCTGCCCGACCGGGTCAGCCGTGGCTTTGCGCGCATGCTCGACGCTGCCACTCGACCGTTTCACGCAATCAACTACTACGGATCCTGCACGGCAGCACTGGTTTACAACCGAAGCCGAATGGGCAAGAAGATGGACCGCGAAATCGGCAAGCTACGGCGGTCGCTCGCCAGCGCGGATGACGGCGCGTTCGGCCGCGGAATGCATTACCCACCCGGTTGGGACCCCTATTTCCGGGGCTACATGACGCTCGCGGACGTCTATGGCTATCCGGGCCAGCACTACGATCACCATCGGAAGCAGCTAACACTCAGCCGAATGTGAGCCTGACTCCAAGACTCCCGCGGGAAACCCGCTGCCAGTCTCGGGTGTGGAGTGAGCTCGTCATGGCGTTCTGTTGCAGGGTTGATACTGGTCTGGTGGGAGCCAGCAAGATGTCGAGGCCGTTGTCGTAGCAACGGCGCCCTCCAATCAGGACTGAGTCTGATGCGGATCGAACTATTCACGGCACCCGGATGCCCGAATGCCGACGCCGCCCGAACGCTCCTCAACGACCGCCTTGCCAAGCTGGGCATCACCGCGCCGATCGTTGACCACATCGGTCGCTATCCGTCGCCGACTGTACTTGTCGAGGGTATTGACGTGATGCGTCAGGAGGCAGACGTGCCGATCGGCGACGCGTGCCGACTCGACCTGCCGACAGCGCAGCGCGTCCTCGATGCGCTGCGCGCCATCGCGGAAACAGATCGAAAGCCACTCAAACGACGCGCTCGATGACTGACTGTTGACCTACCCCGCGAAATTCTCTTGCCGTTGGGCGAGTTGGTGTTCGCGTACCCAGGCTTGGGCGGCCATCTGGGTGGCGTCCCATGGTGAACCGAGAGGCGGGGTGTAGGACAGGTCGAGTTCGCTGAGCGCGTCGACGGTCATGTGGTGGAACAGGGCGGCGGCGTAGGTGTCGACACGTTTGGATACTTCGGCGCTGCGGTGGCCGATGAGTTGTGCGCCGAGCAGCGTGCCGGTGGTGTCGTCGCCGGTGATGCGGATGTGGATGGGTGTTGCTCCGGGGTAGTAGGCCTTGTGGTCGTCGGGAGTGGCGGTGGTGCTGACCGGCTGCCAACCTCGTTGTGCCGCCAGGGCTTCGTGTTCGCGTAGGCCGGTGCGGGCGGCGACGAGGTCGAAAACCTTGACGACTTGAGTGCCGAGGCTCCCGGCGAAGCGCGCCCGCCCGCCGATGGCGTTTTCACCAGCGACGCGGCCCTGTTTGTGCGCGGTGGTGCCAAGGGGTAGCCAGGTGAGGCCCACCATTCGGTGGTGGGTGTGCACGCAGTCTCCGGCCGCGAAAACGTCAGTCAGATTAGTGCGCATGGTGTCATCGACAGCGATGGCGCCTTTGACGCCGAGTTCGGCGCCGGCGTCGGTGGCCAGTTCGGTGTCGGGTCGCACGCCGACCACGACGAGGACGAAATCAACTGTGCGGGTTAATGGTGCGCCGTCATACTGAGCGGCGACGGTCAAGGCGCCGTTGTCGGTCCGCTTAATGGCGGTGACGGCGGTGTTGGTGAGGACCTCGACACCGTGGCGCTCGAGCTCGGCGTGGACCAGGGCGCCGAGTTCGGGGTCGACGGTCGGCAGCACTTCGGGCAGGGCTTCGATCTGGGTGACGGCAACGCCGCGCATGGTGAGTGCTTCCGCCATCTCCAGGCCGATGTAGCCGGCGCCGATGATGACCGCAGTGGCCGGATTGCGTTGCTGTAGTGAGTCCATGACGGCGAAGGTGTCGCCCATGGAGTGCAGAAGGTGCACGCCGTGCTCAGGGCCGAGCGCGTCGGGTCCGCTGAGTCCGGTGATGGGTGGGCGGGCACTGACGGCGCCGGTGCCCACGATCAGGGCGTCGTAGGCGAGCTGGTCGGGGGTGCGGTCTGGGCCGAGCACGTCGAGGGTGTGGGCGTCGACATTGATGCGGGTGGCGCGGGTATCGGTGAGAACGTGCATGCCGGTGGCGGCCAGGTCGGCTGCGGTGCGGTGGGCAAGGTTGGTCCAGTGGGTGACTTCACCGGAGACGAAGTAAGGGATGCCGCAGATGGAGAAGTTGGGGTAGGCGTCGGCGACGACGACGGTGACCGCGGTGGCGGGGTCGAGTTCGCGGATGCGCAGTGCCGCACTGATGCCGGCATCGCTGCCGCCGACCGCGACGATATGGCGAGATGCCATGACGGGGCTCCTCGAAAGGCGTTGGGATTGGGTTTGGGTACCGCCGGTTGGATACCGGTGGTGCTGGGTTAAGCGGGGTCGCTGGGGTGTCTGTCGGCGTGGGGATGGGGGACGACGACGTCATCGGCGTCGGCGGCGATGTCGGGGTACAGGGTGGCGATCAGGGCCAAACCGATTAGAGCACCGACGATTTGGGCCGCGATGAATCCTGGCGCTGAGCTCGGTGCGATGCCGGCGAAAGTGTCGGAGAAGATCCGCCCAATCGTGACAGCGGGATTGGCGAACGAGGTCGAGCTGGTGAACCAGTACGCCGCGCCGATGTAGGCGCCGACGGCCGCAGCTGACATTCCGGCGCGGCCGGTACGGGCCAGCGCGAAGATCAGCGCGATCAATCCTGCGGTGGCCACGACTTCGCCGATGAGATGCCCGGTGGTGATGCGATCTTTGGTCGCGATCTCGAAGACCCGGCGATCGAACATGAGATTGGCCAGCCAGGAGCCACTGATCGCTCCAGCGATTTGGACTCCCGCGTAGGCGAGTGCATCGCGGGTGGTGATGCCGGTGCCGGCCCGGCGGCCCAAGAGCCAGTCGGATGCGGTGACGACCGGATTGAAGTGTGCGCCGGAGATCGGGCCGAATAGCAAGATCAGCACCGCCAGTCCGAACACGGTCGCCGTCGAATTCTCGAGGAGCTGCAGTCCGACGTCGTTGGGGGAGAGCTGGGCAGCGGCGATTCCCGATCCGACAACAACGGTGACCAACAGTGCGCTGCCGACGAATTCAGCCAACAGCCTCCGCGGCAGACCGATGGTGTCCATCACGGGATCCCGGCCAGGCTATCGGCGCCCAGCAGTGTCGAAAGCTGTTGCAGTGCTTCGGGAATCACGCGGTAGTACACCCACGAGCCGCGTCGCTGGCTGTCGATCAGCCCCGCGGTGCGCAGCACCTTGAGATGGTGGGAGATCGTGGGCTGGCCGACATCGATACCTTGCGAGATGTCGCAGACGCACGCCTGGCCACCTCCGTGGCTGGCAATCAGGCTGAGCAGGCGAAGTCGAATCGGATCCGACAACGCCTTCAACATCGCCGCCAACTCCGCCGCGGCCGCAATGCTCAGCGGCTCTCGGACCAGAGGTGCGACCTCGCAGCACCCGCCTTCGGACGACTTCGACACTCATCGATATTGACAGTCATCGAATCAATACACAAGCGAACAACTCGTGAACGAAGCATCCCGGGAGCGGCAGCCGCCACGGAGTCTGGCGGCCGCCGGTTCCCAGGGCTGACATGCCGGACTAGCAACAGCTGGCTTGGGTTGTGGCAGGGGCGTTTTCGTGGGCCGCTGTGCCACAGCAGGCGGCCTCGTCGGACTGCGTGCCGATCTGCGGGCTGGTGCCGAAGCTGTCGGAGTCGGCCAGCTTGGTGTAAACCTCCCAGCGCTCGCCTCCGGGGCCGGTGACCCAAACCTTGTCCTGGGTTGCGAAGCAGCAGGTGGTGCCGATCTCCTCCTCGGTGAACATGCCCGCATTGGTCAGGCGGTCGATTTCGGCGTGCACCTGGTCGCTGGACTCCACCTCGACGCCGAGGTGGTTGAGGCTGCCGCCGTGGCCGGGGTTTTGCAGGAGTACGAGTTTCAGGGGCGGTTCGGCGATGGCGAAGTTGGCGTAGCCCGGCTTGACCTTGGCCGGCTCGGTGTTGAACAGCTTGGAGTAGAAGGTGACGGCTTCGTCGATGTCATCGACGTTGAGCGCCAACTGGATGCGGGACATGGGGAGCCTCCTTGGAACCTGTGCGACATATGTCGAACTATCGGGACGATGCCCAGCATGCCACCTTTTCGATATATGTCAAGCTTTGTGGCATGATTGGGTGATGCCCAAGACGTTGCCCTTGATCGACATGTCGTCGCCGGTGTGTTGTGCGCCGGTGGCGGCGGGTGTGATGAGTGACGAGGACGCGTTGCACGTCGCATTGCGGCTCAAGGCGCTGGCCGACCCGGCACGAGTCAAGATCATGTCGCTGCTGTTCGGGTCGGCTGATGGCGAGGAGAACAGTCGAGACTTGGCCGCCGCGATCGGGGTTGGCGAGTCCACGGCCAGCCACCACCTGACACAGTTACGCAATGCCGGGTTGGTCGAGTCGACCCGGCGAGGGATGAACGTCTATCACCGTCCGCACCGCGACGCGGTCGCCGCGCTGTGCGCCGTACTCGACCCGAATTGCTGTTCCTAAACCCGGTTTTCGGTATCGGCGGTGTCGGTCAGCAGTTCAGTGATGAGGCCTTCGATCCGCGTCTTGATTTGGTCGCGGATGGGACGTACAGCGTCCACACCCTTGCCCGCGGGATCCTCCAGTACCCAGTCGCGGTAGCTCTTGCCCGGGAAAATGGGGCAGGTGTCGCCGCAACCCATGGTGATCACCACGTCGGAGGCTTCCACCGCGTCGGTGGTAAGGATTTTCGGGGTTTGGTCGGAGATGTCGATGCCGACTTCGGCCATGGCCTCTACCGCGGCGGGGTTGACGGCGTTGCCCGGGGCACTGCCGGCCGAGCGGACTTCGATGGCGTCGCCGGCCAGCGCCGAGAGGAATCCTGCGGCCATCTGTGAACGTCCGGCGTTGTGCACGCAGACGAACAACACGGACGGTTTCGTGCTCATCGGCAAGTCCTCTCGAGGGAATCGGGTGTGGTGGCGGAAGGGGTGATGCCAAGGGCCAATACCGCCGACAACTGGGCCATGGCCGCCGGCACCACCCAGTAGTACACCCACGTGCCGCGCCGCTCGCACTCCAGCAGACCTGCCTCGCGCAGCGTTTTGAGGTGATGGGAGATCGTCGGTTGGGACAGTTCGAAATATGGGGCGATCTCGCAGACGCAACACTGGCCGCCTTCGTGGCTGGCGATGAGGCTCAGCATGCGCAATCGCACGGGATCTCCCAAGGCTTTGAACATGCGGGCCAATTCACCGGCCCAGTCTGCGCCCAGCGGTTGGTGCGCCAGGGGAGGGCAGCAGGGCTCGGCCGGGGGTGACGGCGCGACGGGCATTGTTCTATATTGATAGTTATCAATACAGCCGTCAAATGGCGAAGGAGAATCACGGTGCCCGCGATTTCTGTGTTCGAGCCCGCGTTGTGCTGCAATACCGGGGTGTGTGGTGAGGATGTCGATGCCAACCTCGTGACGTTCAGCGCGGATATGGTCTGGTTGCTCGAGCAGGGTGCGGCGATTTCTCGCCACAATCTCGCTAACGACCCCGTGGCATTCGCCCATAGCGCGGTCGCCAAACAGTTCCTGGAAGTCGCCGGTTCAGAAGGTTTGCCGCTGGTCTGCGTCGACGACGTCACCGTGCTGACCGGGCGCTACCCGACCCGTGCGGAGCTATCGCGGTGGGCAGCGCTCGATGCGCCCGTTGAGGGGCTGGCCGGTGTGATCAGCCTCGGCCTTTCAGACGCCAGCTCGACCCAATGCTGCCCGCCAGGGCAGTCGGACTGCTGCTGACCACCGACTGCCCCCGTAATCCGGAATAAATTGTGCCCCATGACTTTTCCTGAGCAACGGTTCCTGACCGACCCGCCGCGGTTCGTTTTCTTCACCGGCAAGGGTGGGGTCGGTAAGACCTCGATCGCGTACGCGTCGGCCGTGGCCTTGGCCCAAGCGGGCAAGAAAGTCCTCTTGGTGTCCACGGACCCGGCGTCCAATGTCGGGCAGGTATTCGGGGTGGCGATCGGTAACACCGTCACCGAGATCCCTGCGGTGCCGGGGCTGTCGGCTTTGGAGATCGACCCCGAACAAGCGGCGACGGCATACCGGGAACGCATCGTGGGACCGGTGCGCTGCTTGTTGCCCGAGTCGGCGATCGCCTCGATCACCGAGCAGTTGTCGGGTTCGTGCACCACCGAGATCGCGTCCTTTGACGAGTTCACCACTCTGCTGACGGACGACACGGGACTCGTGTCCGGATTCGACCACGTGCTGTTCGACACCGCTCCCACCGGGCACACGATCCGGCTGCTGCAACTGCCGGGCAGCTGGACAGAGTTCCTGCAAGCCGGAAAGGGGGACGCCTCCTGCCTGGGTCCCATGGCGGGCCTGGACAAACACAAGACCACCTACGCCGCTGCGGTGGCCGCTCTGGCCGATCCGGACCGCACTCGCCTGGTCCTGGTGGCCCGCCCGACACGGTCGGCGTTGCGCGAAATCGACCGCACCCACCACGAATTGGCGGCCTTGGGTATGAGCCGGCAGTACGTCGTCGTCAACGCCGTCATGCCCCAACCACAAGGCGAGAGCGACCCCTTGGCTGCCGCGATCACCCGCCGGGAACAGTCCGCGCTAGCGGACATATCCGATGCGCTGAGCGCATTGCCTCAAGACCGCGTCAGCCTTAAGACCGCCAACATGGTCGGCCTTGACGCACTCCAAACCCTGTTCGACACCAACACTGCCGCCGACGACGAGATGGCCTCGAGCAGCCTCGCCCCAGTGGTTGATGCCCCGCTAAGCGACCTGGTCGACGACATCGAGCGCAGCGGAAACGGACTGGTGATGTGCATGGGCAAGGGCGGGGTGGGCAAAACCACCGTCGCCGCGGCCATCGCCGTCGCGCTGGCTGAACGCGGCCACGACGTTCACCTGACCACCACCGATCCCGCAGCCCACCTGGTCGAGACCCTGCAAGGCGGCATCGAGCATCTCCGGGTGTCTCGGATCGACCCGATCGAGGCGAGCGACGCCTACCGCGAACGGGTCATGACGACCAAAGGCGCCCATCTCGACGACGCCGGGCGCGCCACCCTGGCCGAGGACCTGCGCTCACCGTGCACCGAGGAAGTCGCAGTCTTCCAAGCCTTTTCCAAAGTCATCCACGAATCCCGCAGCACGTTCGTCGTCCTCGACACCGCACCCACCGGCCACACCCTGCTGTTGCTCGACGCCACGGGTTCCTACCACCGCGAGATCGCACGGCAGATGGGGGACAGCGGGCACTACACCACACCGCTGATGCGCCTCCAAAACCCCGACCTCACCAAAGTTCTGCTCGTGACGCTGGCCGAAACGACGCCGGTGCTCGAAGCCGCCGGCCTTCAACACGACCTCGAACGCGCCGGCATCCACCCGTGGGCGTGGGTGATCAACAACTCCGTTGCCGCCGCCGAGCCCACCCACGGATTGCTCCGGCAGCGCGCCGGCGCCGAACTGGCAGAAATCGACACCGTCCGCACCAAGTACGCGCCCCGCTACGCGGTCATCCCACTCTTGGCGAACGAACCCGTCGGCATTCCCGCTCTGGAAGCTCTTACCGCACAGCAGAATTAACTGATCCGGCGTGATCAAGAGACAGCGTTGGCCGCAGCGACGACCTTCGCCTGAAAGTCCGGCGGCAACGCGAAATAACCATGGTCCTCAAGATGAAGCTGGCCGGGACCCACGGCCGACTGCAGAAACGCCCGCACGGCCTGCCCGGTAGCCGGATCACTGTACTTCGAGCACACCAACTCGTAGGTCGCGAGCACGATCGGGTAGGCCCCGGAACTGCTGGGGGTATAGAACTTCGAGGTGTCGAGCACCAAGTCGTTGCCCTGCCCGATGATGGTCGCCGACGATATCGTCTTGCCCACGGTGTCTGCGCTGATAGGCACCGCGGCAGGTCCCGCGGAGGTCACGATCTGAGCGCTGGCGAGGCGCTCGGTTTTGGCGAACGAGTACTCGTTGTAGGTGACCGCGCCCGGGGTGTCCCTGACCGCGGCGGATGTTCCCTCGTTGCCCTTGGCTGCCAGCCCGACACCACCGTTGAACGTCTTACCGCTTCCCTTGCCCCACGCACCACCCGAGGCGGCATCGAGGTAGCGCTGGAAGTTGTCGGTGGTACCCGAGTCGTCGCTGCGGTACACGACGAGGATGTCGGCCGAGGGTAGTTGCGCTGACGGATTCAGCGCCTTGATCGCCGGATCATCCCAGCGGGTGATCCCTCCGTTGAAAATCTTCGCGACCGTGGGGCCATCGAGCACCAGCGTCGGCACATCGCTGAGGTTGTAGGTGATCGCGATCGGCCCGAACACCACGGGGATGTTCCACGCCGGTGATCCGCAACGTTGTTGAGCGGCTGCATATTCGCCACGCTCTTGGCTCAGTGCCGAGTCGGAGCCGCCGAAATCCGTCTTCTTGGAGAGGAATTCACTGACCCCCGCACCGGAGCCGTTGGAGGTGTAGACCACCGTCTGGCCCGGACAGGCCGCGGTGAAGGCCTGCACGAAGACCGGGATCGCGTTGGCTTGAGCGGTGGAGCCGCTGGCCGTCAACGATTGCTTGCCGCCACACTCGATATGGGCGGACTTCGCGTATCCGGGCTGGGAATTGTCGCTCCCACACGCCGTCAGTGGCAGCGCGGCTGCTCCCATCAAGCACAGCGTCCAACGAAAGCCATTGCGTCTCAACATTGAAACATCCATGGTCCATCCTTCACAGGTGAGCGGAGCAGGGGTGGTCGAGGCCGCTGGGCGGCCAGGGAGTCGGTGTTCAGCTGGCGCGCAACGCCGGCAGTAAGCGGTCAATGCGCTCGGACAGCCTGTCTAAGGCCCGATCAAAGGCGTCGGGATCGTCAGATCCGGCGGGATCGGGTATCGACCAATGAAGCCGACGGGTGTCGGCAACCAGTTCTTCATGGGCGTTGTCGCACACCGCAACCACAAGATCGCCGGGGCGAACGACATCGTCGATGTGTACCGGGGTGTGCGACACAATCGCCAGGCCATTGCGTTTTGCCGCCTTCGTGGCGCCCGGATGCACCTTGGTGGCCGGGTGAGTCCCTGCCGAGACAGCGGGCAGTGTGCTGCGTCGGTTCCAAATCGCCACCGCCAACGGACTGCGGGCGGAGTTGTGGCTGCACACGAAGACGACGCGCTGGGCCTGCCAATTAGCTACGGGGAGTGCGGCTTCCAGTGCCGCGGGAACCAGCTGCAAGTAGGTACGTCGTCGGTCGGCTTCGGAGCGACTGCGCTGCACCACCCCGGCCTCTTCCAGGATCCGCAGATGGTGAGCGACCAGATTCGAGGGCATCGACAACAACCCCTGTAGTTCAGACGGGGATGCGTCGGCCAAGAGGAGTCGATCAACGATCGACAGCCGCGCTGGGTCTCCCAAAGCGGCATGCACCCGTGCCCGTCGCTCGGCATCGTATTCACCACCATGTGGCGATAGGTCAATTCTCATTGACTCAATAATCGTGTAGTAATCGATCGTGGTCAAGTCCCGCGACCGGATTTCCACCAAGCCGCCCCAGTCACCTGACCGCATCAATAGGCCCGTTCACCTCGCGGCACACCATGTCTTCTCGCATCAGCGAGGTCGCATCGTCGTCACTGAGGTCGTCGTCGAGTTGTTGGTCGATGCTGTAGACGTCGGCCTCAAAGCGTTAGATGACGCGAAAGTTGGCTTGGCGCAGCGGATGCACGCAAGTGGCGAGAGCGCACGGACAATAGCGGCCACGCTGGGCGTCAGTCGGGCCACTGTCTACCGGGTGTTGACGATGCCAAGCGACTAGTTGAGTTACTGATGAACGGTCTTCATCAGTGGTAGCAGTGGTGCAGAATTGACCGTAATGATCAAGACGATGGACGAGGAAACGCAGATCGGTCATCTTGTTGCCCGACTTGCGGCACAGTACCCGGGGCTGCCCTCTGCCACGGTCAGTGAGGTCGTCCACGAGTTGTACGGCAGGTTCCACGGCGCGCGGGTTCGAGAGTTTGTGCCGCTGTTTGTGGAGCGCAGGGCGCGAACCGCGCTCGACGAACTCAACGTCTCCTACGTACCGGAAGAGCGCCACGCTGAACCAGCGGCTGTGTAGCTCTTGGGTTAGCTTTGGGGGCGATGAACCGTAGTCCGCGCCATCAGCACTCTGAACCGCCCCGGGGAGTCCGGAGATTTTCTGATTTGAGGACTCAGCCGGCGGCTGGCCTCGCTTGTTGAGCGTAGTAGGCAGCCTCAATCTCGGCTGGCGGGACGTCGCCGCAGTACTCGTAGAGCCGGCGGTGGTTGAACCAGTCGACCCAGCGCGCGGTCGCCAACTCGACGTCCTCGACGGTGCGCCAGGGCTTGCCCAGTTTGATCACCTCGGTCTTGTACAGCCCATTGATGGTCTCGGCGAGCGCGTTGTCATACGAGCTGCCGACCGCACCGACCGACGGTTGGATACCGGCTTCGGCGAGACGTTCCGTGAATCGGATCGACGTATACTGCGAGCCTCTATCCGTATGGTGGACAACATCTTTCAAATCGAGGACACCGTCTTGCTGACGCGTCCAGATGGCCTGCTCGATCGAGTCGAGCACCATCGTGGTCGCCATCGTCGACGCCACCCGCCAGCCCAGGATCCGCCGAGCGTAGGCATCGGTGACAAACGCGACGTAGGCGAACCCCGACCAGGTCGACACATAGGTCAGATCGGCCACCCAGAGCCGATTCGGTGCGACCGGACCGAAGCGCCGACCGACCAGATCGGCCGGACGCACTGCGGCCGGATCAGCGATCGTGGTCGGTTTGGCCTTACCACGTACCGCACCGGACAGGCCGAGTTCAGCCATCAGCCGCTCCACCGTGCAGCGGGCAACCCCGATGCCCTCGCGATTCAGTGCTAGCCACACCTTGCGCGCCCCGTACACGCGATAGTTCGCGGCGTGAACACGATTGACGTGGGCTTTGAGCTCCTCGTCGCGAATCTCGCGACGACTGGGCTCACGCTCGAGATGCTCGTAGTACGTCGACGGGGCGATCTGCACACCGAGCCGGACGAGCTCATCACAGATCGACTGGACACCCCACCGCAGACCATCAGGGCCCTCCCGGCGGCCCTGATGCTCAGCGATGAATCGACAGACTAGTGGTGTGGCCGGTCCAGCTCGGCCGCGAAGAAAGCCGACGCCGTCTTCAAGATCGCGTTGGCCCGCTTGAGCTCGGCGTTCTCCCGGCGCAGCTTCTTAAGCTCGGCGGACTCCTCGGTCGTAGTTCCCGCCCGGGCGCCGGCATCGACCTGGGCCTGGCGCACCCACTTGCGCACCGTCTCAGCCGTACCGATCCCTAGTAGCCGGGCGACTTCGCCCATCGCCGCCCACTCCGACTCGTGCTGATCGCTGATCTCAGCGACCATGCGCACCGCCCGCTCACGAAGCTCCGGCGGATACCGCCTCGACGAACCACCTGACATGACCCCATCCTTCCCAACAAATGGAGTCTCCGGACATGCCGGGGCGGTTCACTCTGTAGCCGCTGCCCGCGAAGCCGACTGCTTCCAGGCAGCGACCTTTCGTGCCGACCTTCACAACGAGATTGACTTGCTCAATGAACAATCCCAGGTGTTGAAGGCTGCTCTCGCGACATATGAGCGGCGCGGCGAACTCATTCAAGTCCGTCGAATCCAACGGGAGCTGCGGTCGGCCCTCAAAACGCGCCGCGAACTGATCGACATGATCAGCGCCCTTGATCAGAGATTCCCACAGACTGCCTCAGCCACGGACACGCGCTCCGCTCAAGGTTAGAGATGTGGTTGAGGCCTGACGGCGTGCTTGCCCGCGCAGACCAATGAGAGCGATTGACTTGGCCTTAGTAGTCCCACTGGCCGGGTCCCATCATGCCCGGCCCCATGCCGGGTCCCCACTGGCCGGGTCCCATCATTCCTGGACCCCACTGTCCAGGGTTGTACTGCCCAGGCCCCCACTGTCCAGCACCGTATTGTCCAGGTCCCCATTGTCCGGGACCCCAGCAGTCGGGATGCCAGATGCCGTCGGCGTCCCAACATCCCGGCGGGTCTAGCGGGTTGGGACCTTGGGCCGGATAGGGGCTCTCAGAGAAGGAGGCCGGCTCAGGTGCCGACATGTCACTTCCGGTGGTGCCCCCACTAGGCGCGGCCCATATCACCGATCCGGTAAGCGCGACGATTGCGGCACTGGTGATCGTCCATGGTGTGGTGTTGACCATGATCTTCACCCCTTCTCGTTCCATTTGAGGGTGTTGCGAGGAGTTACTTGGTTGGGCTGACATCCAGCTCGGCGTACATGCCGGTCCAGTAGTGACCGGCGAGGTTGCAGATCAACTCATAGCGTCCCGGCGTGAGGTTCACCGTGGTCCACCCGCTGGCCCCTGGGGCGATGCCGGGGTTGGTGGCGTTCTCGTCACCTTTGTCAGCACCGCAGGAGCGTGAGGCTTCACCAAGGCTGCCGGCCTCATCGACCTTGCCGTCCGGGCCGATGGCCCGCTGGCCGGGGTACTGGCCTTTCGCGAGAGGCAGGATGACCAATTCGTGGTTCAAGGCACCGGCATTGGTCACTCGAAAGGACACCTGTCCCGGCGGGACCGTGGCCGGATTGATGACGATGCGCATCATCCCGATCATGCCCATCGGCGCGCCTTGATAGCCGGTTTGGCCCGGCCCTATCATGCCGCTGGAACCCATCATCCCCGGCCCCATCATGCCGCCGGGACCCATCATGCCGTGCATATCGGTGAGGGTTACGTCGACAACGGTGCCCGGTAACGCAGGTGCGGAGCATGACGGGATCGCCGGAGAGCGTCCAGGTCCCATCATGCCGGGACCCATCATCATCCCCGTCCCTGGTTGTCCGGTGCCCATCATCCCTGGACCCATTCCGAAGCCGGGCTGATACGGCAGGCCCGCGGCTAGCTGGTTGTGCCGCATGGCTATTCCGATGCTCAGTGCCACTGCACAGCCGATGGCGACGACCAACGCACCGAGGGCGATAGCCAAGTCACGCGATCTGCGAAGAGTCTTCATGGCGGTCAACGGTGTTCGCGCAGCAGAGTCATGCGCTGCCGGAACTCGTCACCGTCGATCTCACCTCGCGCGAAACGGTCGGCTAGTCGGTCTTCGGCACGCATGCCCTCTGGGCCTGCACCGCTTCGATGGTGAAGGCTCGCACTGCCCGACAGGTAACGCGCGGCGAAGGTGATCGCCACCACTACGGCGACGACCAGCAGCACCATCAGCACACTCATCACGACGCCGCCCCAGCCCCAGCCGCTGTGCCAGCCATTGCCCCACCCGTATCCACACATCGTTGCCTCCCGACCGCCACGCCTGACCTACCTGCTTGGTGGGGTCAGCATGCGCGGGTCGCCGCGCTAGGCAGTAGGGCCGATAGTCCCTTTATCTACGGACTGCTATAACATCGCCAAATGGAGATGATGGCAGACCCGGTGGAACTACAGCGGGTCGAGCTGGCCCCGGCGGCGGCACTGTTTCGCTCCCTGGGAGACCCCACCCGCCTGGCCATTGTGCGCAGACTGGCCGCTGGCCCCGCGCGCGTCGTCGAGCTGGTGCAAGCGGTGGGGTTGGCTCAGTCCACCGTCTCCAAACACCTTGCCTGCCTGCGGGAGTGCGGTCTGGTGGACTCCGCGCCGGTCGGGCGGGCCTCGCTGTTTCGGCTCACGCAGCCCGCACTGATCGACGTACTGGCCTCGGCCCAGATCGTGCTGGACGCCACGGGCGAGGCCGTGGCCGTCTGCCCGACCTACGGCATCGACGGCTGCGCCAACGAAACGCCATGACCAACATCAGCGGCGCACCCACGGACGCTGAAATCACGCGGCTCACCCGCAAGGCCCTACGCCTAGCGCGATTCACCATCGCCTACAATGTCGCCGAAGGCGTCATCGCTGTAACAGCCGGACTGGTCGCTGGACTCATATCGGTCATCGGATTCGGATTCGACTCGGCCATCGAGTCCCTCACCGCGATCTTGGTCGCCCTGCGCCTGTCCGCCCGCCTGCGCCACGGGGTCGCTGATGAACGTAAAGAACGTCAAACCCTGCGGCTCGTCGCCATCTCGTTCTTCATCCTCGCCGCCTACGTCACCATGGAAGGCATCCGCAACATCACGACCGGCGAGAGGCCACACAGCTCCCCACTGGCGCTTATCCTGCTTGTGGCATCGCTCATCGTGATGCCCGTCTTGGCGGCAGCGAAAAAGCGCATCGGGCTAGCCCTGCACGACAACCTCGTCCTGGCTGACGCCGCCCAGACCAAAATCTGCGTACTGCTCAGCATTTCCACCCTGCTCGGCGTGGGCCTATTCGAACTCACCGGAGCCGCGTGGCTCGATCCGGCAGCTGGGTTCGTCATCGCTGCCTTCGCCATCCACGAAGGCCGCGAAGCGTGGCACGGCGAACTGGTCTGCGACGACGACTAACCCTGTCACATCGACAACTACCGCAGTGCGCCACTATCGACGATTCACCGCCAGCACAAACGCGAGAGGCGCAGCCAGTGGACTGGACGCTAACTGGAAAGGCTGCGTCGATATTCGCCGTCACCAACATCGACGGGACTGTGGATCTAACGGTGTTTCCGGCACTGACACGCTGAGTGATGCTCGGCGAGAAAGGTGCCGTGATGACGACACTGGACGATGTGGCGAAGAAGAAGGCGGCTGAGCAGTCCGAAGGCCAGAAGGCTGCGGTCGAACTGGTCCGATTGGCCCAGGAGCAGGGCTTGTCGCTGACCGGGCCCGACGGGCTGCTCAAGCAGTTGACCAAGACGGTCCTCGAGACCGCGCTCAATGAGGAGATGACCGAGCACCTCGGCTATGAGAAACACGACCCGCCCGAGACGGGGTCGGGCAACATCCGCAACGGCACCCGCACCAAGACGGTGCTGACCGACACCACCGGCCCGGTCGAACTTGACGTGCCGCGCGATCGGGCATCGACCTTCGAGCCTCAGATCGTCAAGAAACGCCAACGTCGCCTGAACGGCGTGGACGAGGTCGTGCTGTCGCTGTACGCGAAGGGCTTGACCACCGGTGAGATCTCGGCGCACTTCGCCGAGATCTACGGGGCGTCGGTATCCAAAGAGACGATCAGCCGCATCACCGACAAGGTGCTTGAGGAGATGAACGACTGGTCGGTGCGACCGCTGGATGAAACCTACGCCGCGATCTTCATCGACGCGATCGTGGTCAAGGTCCGCGACGGCCAAGTCGCCAACCGGCCGTTCTACGCTGCCATCGGGGTCACCCTGGCCGGGGAACGCGACATCCTCGGCTTGTGGGCCGGCACCGGCGGGGAGGGCGCCAAGTTCTGGATGAGCGTGCTCACCGACCTACGCAACCGCGGCATCAAGGACACCTTCTTCGTCGTCTGCGACGGGCTCAAGGGACTGCCCGAGGTGGTGGGCAATGTGTGGCCGCAGGCGATCGTGCAGACGTGCATCATTCATCTGCTGCGCAACACTTTTCGGCTCACGTCCCGCAAGTACTGGGACGAGATCAAGGGCGACGTCAAGCCGATCTACACTGCGGTCAACGCGACCGCGGCTCGGGCGGCGTTCGACGAGCTGGCCGAGAAATGGGGGCAGCGCTACCCGGCAGTGATCCGGCTCTGGGACAACGCCTGGGCGGAGTTCATTCCGTTCCTGGACTACGACGTGGAGATCCGGCGAGTGATCTGCTCGACGAACGCGATCGAGTCGCTCAACGCCCGCTACCGCCGCGCGATCAAGGCCCGCGGACACTTCCCCTCCGAGCAGGCGGCGCTCAAGTGCCTGTATCTGGTGACCCGATCACTGGACCCGACCGGTGTCGGCAGGGCACGATGGACGATGCGGTGGAAACCTGCCCTCAATGCGTTCGCGATCACCTTCGCCGACCGATTCCCGGCAGCCGAAACCTACTGATGAAAAACGCCGGAAACACCGTTAGCGAGATAGACCCACATCGACGACATAGTCGTGTTGGCGGTGTTCTTTGGCCAAGCAGGGCCGTCACGCGCAGCGGCAATTCGAGTCGTGTTGGGACAGTACGTCGGCTTCGCTGCGATCCTCGCCGTTTCCGTGGCCGGCGCACTAGGGGCTGAGCTTCTGCCAAGAGCAGCGATTCCGTATCTCGGGCTGCTTCCATTGCTGCTGGGGGTCCGTGCCGCATGGAAACTATGGCGTGAGCACGGCGAAGAGGACAACCCAAGGGACGCTTCGCCGACCGACAAGGCTGGCGTCATGCAAATCGCCACCGTCACCTTCGCCAACGGCGGCGACAACATAGGCGTCTACGTGCCAGTGTTCTCGGTGACAAGTTTCAGCGGCATGACTGGTTACGTCAGTGTCTTCTTGATTGGAGTGGCGTTCTGGTGCCTGGCCGGCTGGTACTTCGCTAGACACCCCGCTGTCGCACGGATACTCACCCGCTGGGGCCATTTCATTCTGCCGGTCGTGCTCATCGGCATAGGCCTGGTGATTCTCATCGAAGGAGGCGCATTCGGTCTGTGAGGGGGTGGAGGGTGGCCCCTCTGCGCAGCCATGTCACGCCTCGTACGGCCAGCGTCTTCTCTCTCTCCGGCGCGTGTGCGTCCGCAATCCGTCCGCAGTAGCTTCTGTGACGCTCTCAATTCGTCAACGTCGCCAACCCGTTGAACTGCTATTTCTAACGTTCCCAACGCGCCCGACGGTGACAAACCTCCAAGTCGTCTCGTTCGCATCGAGAAGGTCATAGTCCGGTCCGGAATGGTGGCGGCGGCTGGTCTGGCCTTTGCCTTCCGGACACCACCGCCGCCGACGACGAGAAGAAGATGTCCGGTCTCAGTCATGTTGTCATCCGCCATCAGGGATAGTGTCAAGTCGACTGAGACAATCGCGGTCCTGTCGGTCTCAATGAAGTTGTCCTTAAGTTCGTAGGTGCAGTTACTGCGTGTTGTTACGTTGTGCTGTGACCCGAGTGGGTCGGGTGAGGCTGTGATTGTTGTTGCCGGCCTTTGGTGCGGCTTGAAATGACTGGCCGCCCGGCCTGCTTGGACTTCCTCGGGCTGCTGATTGAGATCTGCGATGTGATCGCTTGTTTAAGGAAACGCTGGCGGGGTTGTCCGTGTGGTTTGTGTTGGCAGACAAGTGAGGTTCCCCCGGGAGCGTGGAGGCATCCACAATAGGGGTCGAGATGCCAGAGAAACGCAAGAAGTACGACCGGGCGTTCCGTGAGGGCGCGGTGCGGATCGTGCACGAGACAGGGAAGCCGATCGCGGCGATCGCGCGGGAGCTCGGGGTCAACGAGGGCACCCTCGGGAACTGGGTGACCCGGGACCGCGAGGCCCGGGAGGGGCGCGGGGAGTTGACCCGCGATGACATGGACGAGCTCAAGCGCCTGCGCAGCGAGAACGCCGAGCTGCGGATGGAGCGCGATGTCCTCAAGCGATCCGTGGTCCTGTGGGTGAAGGAGGCGACGAAGTGAGCGTGGCACGCTTTGTCGCTGACCAGAGGACCAAATACCGAGTGCCCCATACGTTTACCTGTGCGCTGCTGGGAATCAGTGTGTCGTGGTTCTACAAGTGGCTGGCCCGCGCCGGCGACCCTGATGGGGTGCACACCGACTCTGATCGGCGACGCGCCGCCCTCGACGAGGCGGTCCACACGGCCTTCAACACAGCCAAGGGGTTGCATGGTTCGCCGCGGCTGGCGGCCGATCTGCGCGATCTGGGCTGGACGGTGTCGGAGAAGACGGTGGCCGACTCGATGCGCCGTCAGCACCTGGTGGCACGTAAGAAGCGGCGCCGAGGAGGCTGCACTCGGACTGACAAGACCGCACCGAAGTTCCCCGACCTGCTCAAACGCAACTTCACCGCCGCTAGGCCGAACCAGAAATGGGTAGGCGATATGACCGAGATCCCGACTGCTTCCGGGAAGCTGTATCTGGCCACGGTGATCGATTTGTACAGCCGGCGGTTGCTCGGGGCGGCCACCAGTACCCGCGCGGATGCCGGGTTGGCGTGTGCGGCCGTCCAGATGGCCGTGGCCACCCGGGGAGGCCCGCAGGCCATCTGGCGCGACGAGGAGGCCCAGCGGGTCATCTTCCACACCGACCGTGGCGCCACCTACACCGCCAAGGCGTTTCGGCGGCTGTGTGCCACACTCGGGATCCGGCAGTCGATGGGACGAGTGGGATCGTGTTTCGACAACGCCGCCGCCGAAGCGTTCTTCTCCTCGCTGGAGTGGGAAGTCCTGTCCCGCAACACATTCAGTGATACCATCCAAGCGCGGGCCGTCGTCATCGACTGGTGCTACACGTTCTACAACCACCAACGCCGACACAGCGCCGCCGACGGGCTCTCACCCGTCAACTACGAGATCAGGGAACAACAACCGAAGCCGCAAGCGGCTTAAGAAACCCTCCACGATCTCGGGGGAACCACACAAGCGAAAAGGATTGCGATGGCGACAGACCGGTTGTGGGCTGGTGTGGATGTCGGCAAGGAGCAGCATTGGGTGTGCGTGGTCGACGGCAGCGGGGCAGTGGTGCTGTCCCGCAAGCTGTCCAATGATGAGGATCCGATCCGTGCCCTGGTCGCAGAGATCGATGCTTTGGCTGATCAGGTGTGCTGGACAGTGGATCTGAGCACGGTCTATGCCGCGTTGCTGTTGACGGTGCTTGCCGATGCCGGCAAGACGGTTCGGTACTTGGCTGGCCGCGCGGTGTGGCAGGCATCGGGGACCTACCGTGGCGGGGAAGCCAAGACCGACGCCAAAGACGCCCGGGTCATCGCCGATCAATCTCGGATGCGCGGGCAGGATCTACCGGTATTGCATCCTGACGACGACCTGATTGCCGAACTGCGGATGTTGACCGCGCACCGCGCTGATCTGGTGGCCGATCGCACACGCACGATCAACCGGCTTCACCAACAGCTGGTCGCTCTATGTCCGGCGCTCGAACGCGTCGCCCAACTCCGCTCAGACCGAGGCTGGGTCGTGCTGCTGGCGCGCTATCAGAGGCCCAAAGCCATTCGGCAAAGCGGTGTTTCACGCCTGAGCCGGATGCTAACCGATGCAGGTGTTCGAAACGCAGCCATGATCGCCTCGGCTGCGGTGGCTGCTGCCAAGACGCAAATGGTCCGACTGCCCGGTGAAGGCGTGGCCGCCGGGCTGGTCGCCGACCTGGCGAAGGAGGTGATCGCCCTCGATGAGCGCATCAAGACCACCGACGCCGACATCGAGGACCGATTTCGCCGCCATCCGCTCGCCGAAGTGATCACCAGCATGCCCGGTATGGGATTCCGTCTGGGCGCGGAATTCCTGGCCGCGGTCGGTGATCCCGCTTTGATCGGCTCGGCCGACCAACTGGCCGCCTGGGCCGGGCTGGCGCCGGTGTCGCGAGACTCCGGTAAACGCACCGGACGACTACACACCCCGCACCGATACAGCCGTCGGTTGCGGCGCGTGATGTACATGTCGGCGTTGACCGCAGCCCGCTGCGACCCCGACTCGCGGGCCTACTACCAGCGCAAACGACAACAAGGAAAACGGCCGATCCCGGCCACGATCTGCCTCGCTCGCCGCCGCACCAACGTGCTCTACGCACTCATCCGAGACAACCGCAGCTGGCAACCAGAATCACCCCAAATCGCGCCTACGGCAGCTTGACACAGACATTGAGAGTCATTTCCGTAATGGCCAAGCTCAGTGCACCGGAATCGGAATTCATTCTTCCGCGCGAGTTGAGCGATCGGACGTATCAACCGAACGTGGGCGCTGTCAGCCCGCATCTTTGTCGGTATCGAGCAACGACAGCTGATGGGCCTTGCCCCATGTAGTGGACACGGGATTTGTGGTTATGCGGCTTCGGGCAGCGTAGCCGGTGTCAGGTTCCTTTCGTAGGTCGCGGGGCTGGAATGACGGCAGTAGGAGTGCCGTCGTGTGGTGTTGTAGCGGGCCAGCCACCGAAAGACCTCACGGCGGCAGATCGCCGCGTCCGGCCAGCAGGCACGGTCTTGCAGAATCTCGCGCTTGAGGGCGGCGTTGAACGATTCGGCCAACGCGTTATCGGCACTTGACCCCACCGCACCCATCGACTGGACGACCCCCAGATCGCGGCAGAGATTCGCGAAATCCCGTGAGGTGTACTGACTTCCATGATCTGCATGGAATATTGCACCAGCCAGTGAACCCCGCAGTGCAGCAGCGGCTTTGAGCGCATCGATGACCAGTTCGGTGCGCATGTGATCGGCGATCGCCCACCCGGCGACCCGCCGTGAACAGCAGTCGATCACGGTGGCCAGGTACAGGTTGGCGCCGGTCGCCAATGGCAAGTAGGTGATGTCGCCGACGTAACGGGTGTTGACCTGCGCGGCGGTGAAATCGCGTTTGAGCAGGTCGGGGACCTTCTGGTTCGCCGGGTCCGCCACGGTCGTCTTGACCCGACGTCGGCGTCGATAACCGGCGATCCCGGCGCCGCGCATCACCCGAGCCACCCGCTTGTGGTTGACCCGCTGCCCCTCGGGCGCACCGTCGTTGAGCTCGGCGGTGATCCGCGGCGCCCCGTAGGTGTTGTCCTCGTCGTGGACGGCGCGGATACGCTCGGCCAGCGCCTCGTCAGCAGCCCGACGGGCCGCTCGTCCGTCAGCACCGGCCAACCACGCGTAGAACGACGAACGCGCAACCTCGACGACTGCGCAGAGCCACTTCACCTCGAAGGCGTGCAGGTGGTCGGCGACAAACTGAAAGCGGCTCACCAGTTCGTCTCCCCGGCGAAATATTTGGCCGCCGACCGCAAGATGTCACGCTCGGTGGACAACCGCGCCTCGGTGGCGCGTAACGCCTTGACCTCACTGCGGAGGCGGGCCAGCTCCTGCTCAGGGCTCTCGGCCCCTAGCACAGGCTCGGCCACTACGACACCGCGGCGGTGCCGAATCGGCACCCCGGCCGACTTGCACCACGCCGAGAGCGTGGCCTCGCTGACACCGAGCTCGGCAGCGATCTGGGCGATCGTCGCGCCCTCGGTGTCCCGGTAGAGCGCGACCGCGTCACGCTTGAACTCATCGGGGTAATTTTTCCTTGCCATCGGGTTGGATCATCTCGCTTCCCCCAGCACATTCCTGGGATTGAGCGTGTCCAACACACGGGGTCAAGTCCCGATCGGGGTTGCGCGCCCAATAGATCGGCGTCCCTGGTCCGCTGCGATCGGTGCGGCGTCTTGACAGCTCGTCGATGCTGAATCCGAATTCGTCGCCGAACAAGACCGCCACGCGCACGATCATGTCGACCTCCGCTTCCACCCGCACGCGATTGAGAATGTCGGGATCGCTGATCTACCAAGCTGGCTCGACATCCGTCCCGTTGTCGAGTACGGCCTGGAAAGTGACGGATTGGCCGATGTCGTATTCGACGAGTGTTAGTCCATCGGGGCCAGTCCGCGTGTTGACGGCTTGGAGGAGCCCCGTCCAGTCGCACTCAACAAGCTCGCATTCGTGGACCGCCAGCCAAAGCCCAGGTCTTCGAACTGCGGTTCCAGATCCGCTTGAAAGATTGACATCTGAGCCGCTGCCCTACATATTTCTTGTGTTGGCGATGATGTAGTCACAGAGTTGTCGGTGCTTGACATCATTCGGCTCTGTCGAGGTCAGAAAGGCCATGTCGCTGGGCCCGTCAACCACCGCGTAATGCAAGGGGTTCACCCGCCGCGGTCACCTTCGGTCACGATCAACCCGCCTCCCTGGGTAGTTCGAAGCTGTGGCTCCTATCCCTGACTCGACGCCGAGCTGAGCGTCTAGTCAGCGGGCGGCTTCTTCGGCTCGTGATCCGGAATTGCCATGCTGGTGGACTCCGATTCGCTGAGTGTCGTACGGGCTCGTCGCCGCCGCCACGCTTGCCATAGTGCGATGGCGCCACCCAATGCGAGGCCGGCGCCACCTGCTGCGAGGATCGATGTCTTGGTGTCGGAGCCGGCCGCCGCCGGTGATTGTGGGGCAGAAGTAGTTGTCGGCGCGGCGCCGGACGTCGTGATCGGAGGTTGTGACCCAGCGGGAGGGCCGGCAATCGTGAATGTGTAGGAACCAGAAACCGGGTGCCCATCTGCTGAGACCACGCGGTAGCCAACGGTGTAAACGCCGCTCGTGGGGCGATCTGACCCGACGGTTGCGGAAATACGGGGCCCCTCGACTCGGGGCGGTCCAACTATCCAATTGCGACCGTCTGCGCTGTTGACGACGACGGTTGCGAACGTTGGTTTGATGTCTTCGTTGAAGGTCAAGGTGATGACGCTCGGAGGCGTCGACACTGTGCTATCAGCGGAAGGGTCGGAGCTCACCAGCCCGGTGTGGGCCGAGGCAATCCCATTGCCTAGCCACCAAAGGGTCAGCGCCATCACGGTTGTGGCGAACGTGCGCATCAATTTTCACCGTCCTGTTCTTGCTCGCGCCGGCTGGCTGTTGGCGGCGCGCTCCGAGTGTATGTTTCGACGTGTTGGGGATGGCGGGGCGGCCGTCGTGCACAGCTGTAGCACTCATCTGCTGCCCATGGTGCCGCGGCCATTCGGCCTAAATACGGCTGAAGGATTCAAAAATATTGGGGAAGTGAACCTTTCGCTTTGCGTTCGAGCCCGCCAAGAATCTATCGCCACGCCCTGTTTGAGTGTCGCGGCGGGGGATGAGTTCATGGAAGCCGGTTGGTCGGCGCTACAGCGCGGCATTACCGGCACTCCATTGGTCCCACGGAACATTCCAGTCGCCGAGCCCGTCGGTCCCTGGCAACGTCGGTCCCACGGTGTTGATGACTTCGACGACATCGCCACGTTTTGTCGTGTCGTAGAACCATTTCGCGTTTTCTGGGCTGACGTTGAGGCAGCCGTGACTGACGTTATTTCGTCCCTGGCTTCCGACGGACCACGGTGCGGAGTGAACGTAGATTCCGCTATAGGACATCTGAGTGGCCCAGTTTACTTCTGTCCGGTACCCGTCCGGTGAGTTGACCGGTACCCCATAGGTCGAGGAATCCATGACGAGCGTGGGGGTACCGATCACCGATGATGTAAGTTCCGTTGTCAGTCGGGGTCTTGTTCTTGCCCATTGAGATGGGCATCGTCTTGACCACGGAAACCATTCACGCGCACGGTCATCGTCTTGGTGGCGTCGTCGGCAGTCGCAATGACCTCGTCGCCGATCGTGAAGCGAGTCGAGACGTCGTCCTGTCCAAATAGGCCGCCGCCGAATCGGCGCCGTACGCTTTGACCTGGACGCTGACTGTGGTTCCGGGTTTCCAGTATTGCGCTGGGCGCCAGCGTACTTCGCGGTCGTTCAGCCAGTAGAAGGCTCCGTCGATTGGAGGGTTTGTCGTGATACTGATCGACCGCTGGGCGGCGAGTCGATCAGAAATGTTTTCGTCGAACCGCACTGCGATCGGCTGGCCGACTCCCACAACACTTCCGTCGTTTGGCGACACGTAGGGCATCGTGAGGTTCTGCGGTGAATGTGTCTGGAAGGTGGCGGTTTTCTGTGCACACCGCTGAGACCCAGCGCCTCAGCGTTCAAGGTGTACGTCCGGTTGTATCCCAGCGGTTCCGTGGATCGCCAGGTCACACCATCGGAGCTCAGTTCGCCGTTCACGACGCGGCCTCGGTCGTTGATCAACGCAACCGGCCCGAGGACGCCGCTCGCTGCGCTGACCGTTATGGGCGACTCGACTGAAACGCCAACTGCACCTTCGCTGACCGACATTTTTAGGCTCGGAACGAGCAGATCGCTGTAGGGGGTGCCTTTTTCCACGATTGCGCCGAGTTGTGATGGCGTAGAGGCGCCGGGACCGCAGGCGCTCACCCCGACGATGGCGGTGATGCCCACTGCCAGCACGAGCCGCGCTGTCCGCCACATGTCTCTGGCGTCGCGTAATAGCTGCGGCGCGGATCGCGTCATGTAATCCATCCTGCCGGTTGCCGTACGTGTTGCCACCCCCATCTTACGTATCAACTACGTAAGAGGTGGGTGGCAGGCTGCCTTCCCGAGATGGCGGTGGTATTGCGTTGCCGGCTCGCGATGGCACGCTTCGCGTGGGTGCTTTGCTTCGAACCGACGCGCTGGTGATACCGATTGTTACTCAAGTGATACGACGGGCCGGTGTGAACCCTCGATGTCCGCTGTTACGGTTCGTCAAATACGTAGCAACTAAGTACTGCGTATGACCGTAACACCGCTCGGGTGATGCGGAGATCCGCCTAAACGGCGGACAGTGGCGACGGCGCAATGGCGCGGGTGTCTGTCTAGCGGCAAGGACGGTGAAGATCAATGTTCTACCGGCGAATCGGACGTGTGCTTTGCCTCCTGCTGGCTGTGATCGCTCTGCAAGCCACAGCCTCGGCCGAAGCGAATCCCGGGATCGACACCTGGGATCCCTTACTTCCCCGAGTCGCCAGTGCAGGCGCGCCCGGCGACCCGCTTGCTGTCGCGAACGCATCCCTTCGGGCCGGCACGCTGGCCGCCCAGACAACGATGGACCTCGGTCGGGCGTTCCTTCAGAGCTTGGGGCTAGCGAGTTCCGACGTTGCCGCGCCCTGGCCTGAACCGTGTCTCTGGAGCACAAGCGATCGAATACGTCATCCGTCGCGCTGGTAGCCAAATCGGAGTTCCTTATTCGTGGGGTGGAGGCAACCTGACCGGTCCTAGCGCCGGGATTGATTCCGGCGCCAACACGATCGGCTTCGACTGCTCAGGCCTCACCCGATATGCCTATGCGGGTGTGGGCATTTGCTCCCGCGGTGGTCGGGTGACCAGTACAAACGCTGGCCGCAAAGTTCCTCCGTCGCAGGCAAAAAGAGGCGACCTGTTGTTTTGGGGTCCGGGAGGTAGTCAGCATGAAGCGATCTACCTCGGCGGCGGACAGATGCTTGAGGCTCAACAGACAGGCGTGCCGGTCAAAGTCTCCCCAGTAAGGATGGCGGGGATGACGCCCTATGTTGCTCGGGTCATTGAAGGGTGATCGGCACGGCGTGCGCTACCGCTGCAGCGCCTGATCGATCGCGCTCGACAAGTCGGAGTAGCTCTTGTACTTCAAGCGCTTGCCGTCCAGGAACATGGTTGGCGTTCCGTCGACGCCAAGTGCTTTGCCGTCGGCAACGTCTTGATTGATTCGCGCGACAGTGGCGGGATCGTTGTAGGCTGCATCGAATTTCGTCATATCGAGGCCTAGTTCGGTGGCAAAACCCCGGAATGTCGCGTCTGCTGGCGTCTTCTGTTCTCCCCCCATTGGCTTTGCGTCTCATACATCTTCTTGTACATCGGCTCGAATTTGCCTTGCTGGGCTGCTGATTCGACTGCGCGAGCGGCTCGTTCGGCGTTGAAGTGGGCTGGGATCGGGAAGTAGCGGACAACGAAGTTGACCCGGTCCCCGTACTGCGACCGCAGCTGCTCGACGAGCGGGAACGCTGCCCGGCATGCTTCCATTCGAAATCGAGGAACTCCACAAAAGTGACGTCGCTGCTCGGAACTGTATTGAGGCGATGACTGTTATCGCGAACCAACTGACCGGCATCCCCGGACTGAGCCTCCGCCACCGCGGGGCCTGCCGGTCGCGAACCGAGAGGTAGACCCCGACCCCGAGGATGACGGTGATGACCGTGAAAGTAGTCAGCAGAATTCGTGTAAGAGGAGCCATGGGGTTTGTCTTTCACCTACGTAGCCGGGCCTTGCACCCCTCACGACAACGACGGTCTGCGAGAGATGCTCAATTGGGGATCGTGCTACGACTATATACGTAGTAAGGCCGTAGGTGGCTCACATCGACTCGAAGCAGATGTGGGGACGGAGGCGCGACCTGGCAGGCAGGGTGAGTCAATAGCCACTTCCTCGGCCGCCGATCGCGGGCTCTTCTCATATCAACATCCGTTAGTGTGTTGTGGTGACTGATCAGCCGATCGACAGCTGCGATCTCCTCTGTCTCGATCTCCCGCACGCCGAAGCCATTCGCGCCACGCTGCCACCCCCGCCGCGGATCGAGGCCGCCGCGGCCGCCGCTCGG